>NZ_QULS01000002.1:0-4710 GCF_003482185.1 Faecalibacterium sp. OM04-11BH | reverse complement strand
CTGTGCTTCTGTCCAGTATTTCTTAGAAGGACGTGCCTTCAAAACTGAATAATCACTGCTAACATTTTTTCGTTGACTTAAAAGTCTCAAGCGAATTGTGGTCAAGCCCTCGACCTATTAGTACACGCTTGCTGAATGGATCACTCCACTTACACATCGTGCCTATCAACCTTGTAGTCTTCAAGGGGTCTTACTTGTTTGAAACAATGGGATATCTTATCTTTGGGTCGGCTTCACGCTTAGATGCTTTCAGCGTTTATCCGATCCGTACATAGTTGCCCAGCTATGCCCTTGGCAGAACAACTGGTGCGCCAGAGGTACGTCCGCTCCGGTCCTCTCGTACTAGGAACAGCTCCCATCAAATATCCTGCGCCCACGACAGATAGGGACCGAACTGTCTCACGACGTTCTGAACCCAGCTCGCGTACCGCTTTAATTGGCGAACAGCCAAACCCTTGGGACCGAATACAGCCCCAGGATGCGATGAGCCGACATCGAGGTGCCAAACCTCCCCGTCGATGTGGACTCTTGGGGGAGATCAGCCTGTTATCCCCAGGGTAACTTTTATCCGTTGAGCGATGGCATTTCCACTCACATACCACCGGATCACTAACTCCAACTTTCGTTACTGCTCGACCCGTCAGTCTCGCAGTTAGGCTCGCTTCTGCGTTTGCACTCTTTTGCTTGATTTCCGTTCAAGCTGAGCGAACCTTTGAACGCCTCCGTTACTCTTTAGGAGGCGACCGCCCCAGTCAAACTGCCCACCTAACAATGTCCCCCGCCTTGATTCAAAGGCGCAGGTTAGAATTCCAATATCGCAAGGATGGTATCCCAACGGCCACTCCACAAATGCCAAAGCACTTGCTTCCCAGTGTCCCATCTATCCTGTGCATGCAACATCGAAACCCAATATTAGGCTACAGTAAAGCTCCATGGGGTCTTTCCGTCTTGTCGCGGGTAACCGGCATCTTCACCGGTACTACAATTTCGCCGGGCGGGCTGTCGAGACAGTGCCCAAATCATTACGCCTTTCATGCGGGTCAGAACTTACCTGACAAGGAATTTCGCTACCTTAGGACCGTTATAGTTACGGCCGCCGTTCACTGGGGCTTCGATTCAATGCTTGCACATCTCCTCTTAACCTTCCAGCACCGGGCAGGCGTCAGCTCGTATACGTCATCTTTCGATTTAGCACAAACCTGTGTTTTTGGTAAACAGTTGCTTGGGCCGATTCTCTGCGGCTCCATCTCTGGAGCACCCCTTCTCCCGAAGTTACGGGGTCAATTTGCCGAGTTCCTTAACAACCCTTCTCCCGTTGGCCTTAGAATCTTCTTCCTACCTACCTGTGTCGGTTTGCGGTACGGGCACCGCAGAAATACACACAGCTTTTCTCGCCATCTTCCATCCCGGACTTCGGTACTAACTTCCCTCGATCGCTACCGGAACCAACACCCGGCTCCGAGACTTCAAATGTGTCCCTGTGTTTAACTCTTTTGGTGGTGACGGAATCTCTACCGTCTGTGCATCGGCTACGCCGTTAGGCCTCACCTTAGCTCCCGACTAACCTGGAGCGGACGAACCTTCCTCCAGAAACCTGAGGCTTTCGGCCATGCAGATTCTCACTGCATTCGCGCTACTCATTCCGGCATTCTCACTTCTATACACTCCACAGCCGCTTGCGCTACTGTTTCACCGCGTATACAACGCTCCCCTACCCAATACATTGCTGTATTGCCTAAGCTTCGGTGTCAGGTTTAGCCCCGTTAAATTCTCCGCGCAAAGACGCTCGACCAGTGAGCTATTACGCACTCTTTGAATGTGTGGCTGCTTCTGAGCCAACATCCTGGTTGTCTACGTATCTTCACATCGTTTTCCACTTAACCTGACTTTGGGACCTTAGCTGTAGATCTGGGCTGTTTCCCTTTTGACAATGACATTTATCTGACACTGTCTGACTCCCAAGCATCAATACTCTGGCATTCTGAGTTTGATAAGCTTCGCTAACCTCTCGGCCGCTAGGCTATTCAGTGCTTTACCTCCAGGTATCTAACTTGAGGCTAGTCCTAAAACTATTTCGGGGAGAACCAGCTATCTCCGGGTTCGATTGGAATTTCTCCGCTACCCACAGTTCATCCGCCGCCTTTTCAACGGAGGTCGGTTCGGTCCTCCATGGAATTTTACTTCCACTTCAACCTGACCATGGGTAGGTCACCCGGTTTCGGGCCCATTGTATGCAACTTAACGCCCTTTTCAAACTCGCTTTCGCTTCGGCTCCAGACCTTAAGTCCTTAACCTTGCTGCATACAATCGCTCGCCGGACCGTTCTACAAAAAGTACCCTATCACACATTGACGTGCTCTAGGTGCTTGTAGGCACAGGGTTTCAGGTTCTTTTTCACTCCCCTCCCGGGGTGCTTTTCACCTTTCCTTCACAGTACTATACGCTATCGGTCACTGGGTAGTATTTAGGGTTGGAGGGTGGTCCCCCCATATTCCGACCAGGTTTCACGTGTCTGGCCGTACTCTGGATCCTGCGCAGCTCTCTCCGTTTTCACCTACGTGGTTCTCACACTCTCTGACCGGCCTTCCCATGCCGTTTGGTTAACAGATTGAGTCCTAAAAGCAGTCCGTACCCCGGAAGTATTTCTACCTCCGGTTTGCCCTCTTCCGCGTTCGCTCGCCACTACTTACGGAATCTCGTTTGATGTCTCTTCCTCGCCCTACTTAGATGTTTCAGTTCAGGCGGTTCCCTCGATATACCTATTTTTAAGTTCAGTATAACGTACCTGAGTATGAACCCAGGTGAGTTTCCTCATTCAGAAATCTCCGGATCAATGCTTATTTGCAGCTCCCCGAAGCTTATCGCAGCTTATCACGTCTTTCATCGGCTCCCAGTGCCAAGGCATTCGCCCTGCGCCCTTGTTCGCTTGACCTTTCAAACGTTCTTTTGGAACATTTGGTATCCTCTTGATTCTCTCTTGCCAACGAAGATTATTGTTACCCTTCCTTTTGAAATTGTAATATTTCTTAAAAAAGAACTTACTATAATCTTTGTTTCGCAGTTATTATTCAGTTTTCAAGGTACGTCTTGGTGATGTCCCTCAAAGCCCGGTCTCCCGGAACTTTAATTTTCATCACATGGTGGGCCAAAATGGACTCGAACCATCGACCTCACGATTATCAGTCGTGTGCTCTAGCCAGCTGAGCTATTGGCCCATGTGGTGGAGATTAAGGGAATCGAACCCTTGACCCCCTGCTTGCAAAGCAGGTGCTCTCCCAGCTGAGCTAAACCCCCACATAAGGTTTTGAGTAACCCCTTTTCAGGGCCCTCAAAATCGAACAATATCTACTTAAACTTTAACTTGTCACCTGTTCCAATGACTGACCATCTTAGATGCTCTGTCATTGCCTGACTCCTTAGAAAGGAGGTGATCCAGCCGCAGGTTCTCCTACGGCTACCTTGTTACGACTTCACCCCAATCACCAGTTTTACCTTCGGCGGCGTCCTCCTTGCGGTTAGACTACCGACTTCGGGTCCCCCCGGCTCTCATGGTGTGACGGGCGGTGTGTACAAGGCCCGGGAACGTATTCACCGCAGCATGCTGATCTGCGATTACTAGCAATTCCGACTTCGTGCAGGCGAGTTGCAGCCTGCAGTCCGAACTGGGACGTTGTTTCTGAGTTTTGCTCCACCTCGCGGTCTTGCTTCTCTTTGTTTAACGCCATTGTAGTACGTGTGTAGCCCAAGTCATAAAGGGCATGATGATTTGACGTCATCCCCACCTTCCTCCGTTTTGTCAACGGCAGTCTGGCCAGAGTCCTCTTGCGTAGTAACTGACCATAAGGGTTGCGCTCGTTGCGGGACTTAACCCAACATCTCACGACACGAGCTGACGACAACCATGCACCACCTGTCTCACCGTCCCGAAGGAAAACTATATTTCTATAGTCGTCGATGGATGTCAAGACTTGGTAAGGTTCTTCGCGTTGCGTCGAATTAAACCACATACTCCACTGCTTGTGCGGGCCCCCGTCAATTCCTTTGAGTTTCAACCTTGCGGTCGTACTCCCCAGGTGGATTACTTATTGTGTTAACTGCGGCACTGAAGGGGTCAATCCTCCAACACCTAGTAATCATCGTTTACAGTGTGGACTACCAGGGTATCTAATCCTGTTTGCTACCCACACTTTCGAGCCTCAGCGTCAGTTGGTGCCCAGTAGGCCGCCTTCGCCACTGGTGTTCCTCCCGATATCTACGCATTCCACCGCTACACCGGGAATTCCGCCTACCTCTGCACTACTCAAGAAAAACAGTTTTGAAAGCAGTTCATGGGTTGAGCCCATGGATTTCACTTCCAACTTGTCTTCCCGCCTGCGCTCCCTTTACACCCAGTAATTCCGGACAACGCTTGTGACCTACGTTTTACCGCGGCTGCTGGCACGTAGTTAGCCGTCACTTCCTTGTTGAGTACCGTCATTATCTTCCTCAACAACAGGAGTTTACAATCCGAAGACCTTCTTCCTCCACGCGGCGTCGCTGCATCAGGGTTTCCCCCATTGTGCAATATTCCCCACTGCTGCCTCCCGTAGGAGTCTGGGCCGTGTCTCAGTCCCAATGTGGCCGTTCAACCTCTCAGTCCGGCTACCGATCGTCGCCTTGGTGGGCCGTTACCTCACCAACTAGCTAATCGGACGCGAGGCCATCTCAAAG
>NZ_QULS01000019.1:0-37228 GCF_003482185.1 Faecalibacterium sp. OM04-11BH | reverse complement strand
GCCGTTCTGCAAACCCCGCGTTTTCACGCGGGGTTATGATTGATGGAACCTTATTGTGGGAATAGCGGGCGCGGCAGCAGTGCGGTGCTGCCTGTGACCCTGTGAAAAAATTACAGATCCAGTTTGCCGGAGAATTTGTTGATGACGTAGTAAGCTGCGCCCTCTTCGGGCTTGACGTACACTTTGCAGGACTGCACACCGACCTTGTGGGTGGTGCGGTAGTCTGCCTTGGCGCGGTCGATGATGTCGGTGATGTTGTACTGCTCACCGCCCATCTCTACATACAGCTCAGGTGCCAGCGGCGGGCGGCCACGGCGGGCGGGAGCCTTGGTGGATTTGCGGGTCTTGCCCTCGGCAGCCGGAGCATCGGCTGCGGGAGCAGAAACTTTCTTTTCAGGCATGATGCATAACCTTCCTTCTGTATTTGATCTGGTGCAGCGGGGCTGCACCAGCGGGCTCCAATGATCTATCGTAAGGCAGAAGCAGTGCAAAAAGCACAGACCCGGCTGCCCCATACGAACCGGTACGAAACTATTTGCGTAAAGAAGTTGAACCTATAATTATATAATATGTTTTTGAAATTCATTTGTAAAGCCTTTTTTGCAAAAAACATTGTAAAATCGGTAAGAAACGGCAGAATAAATGGCCGAAGCGGTATTTCAATGCTTTTTTTCCGGGCATAGTACGACCTTTCGGCAAAACAGGCAGCCATTTTCGGGAAAGCTGGGCGACCCTGCGGGCACAAATACGGCGGGCAAAAACGATCTTCTACGGGGGAAGAATAAGGTGGAATGGAACTGTCGGCACATGCAGGGGGCACAGCAAATAAAAAAGCAGAAGCTGCCGCACAAAAAAAGAACCGCCCCATTTCCTGAGCGGTATACCTGATCTGTACCCCTAATACTGGGTGTCCAGTATTAGGGGTACAGATCACTGGTGGGCGATCTTGTTGGTGCGGTTATAGAAAGCATCGTCATCCACGCTCTCGTTGATGTGCACGCCCCACAGGATGATGCTGGGGTGATTGCGGTTCTGCAAGATCATCTCTTGCAACATTGCACAGGCAGCGTCTTTCCATGCAGCATAACCTCAAAGCTGTGAGCCTTTTTACTTGACTCGTCCCTTTCTCTGTTGTCACTCTGCCTGTATCTCCTCCACCAGCGGCAGATAGTCGGCGCAATGTTTCCGGTATAGCGGCTGCACCAGCTGCCGGAAGTTCTGCATTTCTTCCTCGGGCAGCGGCAGTTCCCGGCAACCGCCAGCCAATGCCGCTTTTCGGGCAGCTGTTTCCTCCTGTGCCCAGAGCTGGCGCTCGTACTGCGCCGATGTCCGGGCGCACGCCTGCAGGATCTGCCGGTATTCCTCCGGCAGTGCATCCCATGTGCGTCCGGAAGCCAGCTGCACCTCCGGTACGCGGCTATGCTCATCGGCCATATAGTACCGCGCCACCTTGTAGTGCTCCATGGAATAGTAGGCCGGCCAGTTGTTTTCGGCGGCATCAATCTGCCCGGTCTCAAGCGCCGAGTATACGTCGCTGTACGCCGTGGTCTCCGGCACTGCACCCAGCAGACGGATCATGTCGATCACGATCTGCGAGTTCTGCACGCGGATGGTCTTGCCCTGTAAATCGTTCAGGCTGCGCACCGGCTGACGGGCATAGAACGAGCGAGCACCCGCGTCGTACCAGCTCAGCCCCACCCGTCCCTGTGCGGTAAAGTCCTGCAAAAACTCTGCCCCGATGCTGCCATCCAGCACGCGCCACATGTGGTCGGCATCCCGGTAGAGATACGGCAGCAGCAGTACGTTGAGCCGGGGCAGATCGTCTGTGGCCACCGAAAGCGACACACGGGCAAAATCTACGCCGCCAATGGCAAGCTGTTCCCACACCTGCTGTTCCGAGCCGTACTCGCCGTTCGCCTTGACCTGAATGACCACCTTGCCCCCGGTCTGCTGCTGCACAAGGTCCGCAAAATATTGCGCGCCCTGTGTGGTGGGGTACCCGGCGGGCTGGTTGTCGGCATAGGTCAGCACATAGTCCGGTGTGGTCTGCGGCTTTGCGGCACAGCCTGCCAGCTGCAAGGCTGCAAAGCCCAGACCGGCTAAAAAGGTCCGTCTGCGCATGGTGTCTCCCTCCCTTTGCAGATAGTATAGCGCACAAGACTGCTTTTGTGCAAGAGATAGGAAAAGGCAGTACCCGCCGCAAAGCAGGTACCGCCTTTTTAGGAGAAGAAGAATAAGAACAAGAAGGAGATGTCTCAGTTACATCAGGCCCATTGCCTGCGGCAGTGCGGTAGACACTGCCGGGATAAAGGTGACCAGCAGCAGGCCGCCGATGATGGCCACATAGTACATAAGCATATACGGCATGACCTTGGAAAGCGAGGTGCGGCCCACCTTGATGCCCACGAACAGTGCGTTGCCCACAGGCGGGGTGATGTTGCCGATGCACAGGTTATACACGAGGATCAGACCGAACTGGATGGTGCTCATGCCAAAGCTCTGGCAGATGGGCAGGAACAACGGGGTGAAGATGAGGATGGCCGGGGTCACATCCATGAAGGTGCCGGACACCAGCAGGATCACGTTCATGATGAGCAGGATGATGTACTTGTTGCTGGTCAGGCTCAGCAGGGCTGCCGCCACAGCATCCGGGATTTGCAAAAAGGCCATGACCCAGCCCAGAATGTTGGAAACACCCACAAGGAACACCACCATGCCGGACATCTTGGCAGAGTCCACGATGATCTTCCACAGGCTTTTAAGGTTGATGGAGCGGTAGCAGAAGGCAAGCACCAGTGCATAGACAACGGCAATGGCAGAGCCTTCGGTTGCAGAGAACACACCGCCGATGATGCCGCCGATGACCACGATGATCAGGGACAGGGAAGGCAGAGCGCGCAGGGTGCAGACGCCGAGGTTTTTCCAGTCAAATTTGCCGGGTGTGCCCTTGTACCCCAGCTTGATCGCCAGCAGCACGCCCACCACGCAGCAGCACAGCGCCCAGATGATACCGGGAATGTAACCCGCCATGAACAGCGCAGCCACAGAGGTGCCGCCGGACGCCAGCGAGTAGGTGATCAGGGCATTGGACGGCGGGATCAGCAGGCCGGAGCAGGAGGAAGCGGCGTTGGTGGCAGCGGTCACGGCGGGGTCGTAGCCCTGCTCGTCGGCACCGTCGCGGATCATGGAGCCAACGGCAGCAGCCGCAGCAGATGCAGAGCCGGAGATGGCGCCGAACAGGGCGTTGGTGCCGATGTTGGTCACCAGCAGTGCGCCGGGCATCTTGCCCAGAATGGCCATGACGAAATCCACCAGACGCTTGGCGATGCCGCCCTGATTCATGATGTTGCCGGCCAGAATAAAGAACGGGATGGCGGTCAGACTGAACTTGCTCATGCCCACAAAGGTGCGCTGGGCAGCGGTCAGCACGGCAACGTTCAGATCAATGGAAGAAAGGATGGCAGTCAGGGAAGAGACTGCAATGGCGTACGAGATGGGCACGCCGAGGAACAGCAGCACCAGCAGCACTGCCAGAATTACGAGTAACGCTTGAATTGCCACAGCTTAGTCCTCCTTATTTTCCTTGTCGGCATCGGCAGCCATTTCGGCTTCCACCTTTGCAAAGTCTGCATCCTCCGGGGTATCCAGACAGATGGAGCCGTTGGCGATGCCGATAATGTTCAGCACGGAATACACCAGAATGATCACGCCGCAGATGGGCATGACCCAGTAGAACACGCCCACGGCAACGCCCAGCGAGGAGGTCTGCTGTCCCATAGCCAGCTGGGACACCTGAAAACCGCCGAACACCAGAATGGTCGCAGAGAAGAGGAAGGCGATGACCTCGGCAAAGATGTGGAACGCCTTGCGCATGGTGGGGCTGAACCGGTCCACCAGCACGGGGATGTTCATGTGGCCGCGCTCGCCGGAGACGATGGTGGCACCCAGCATGGTGCTCCAGCCGAACAGATAACCCACCAGCTCCTCCGACCATGTGGAAGGAGAGTTGAAGATATAACGTACGATGACCTGATAGGTGGTCAGCACCACCATGACCGTCATGCTCAGACCTGCCAGCAGGTTGAGCACCTTGTTCAGGGTATTTCTCAGTTTTTCCATGATGCTCCTCCTCAGTCCGCAGTATGGGCAGCGTTGTGCTGCTGGATCAGGTCATAAATGGGCTGCAAGTCCGGGTTTGCTGCCAGCACGGAATCGTGCAGGGGAGCCATAGCCTCCTGAAACGGTGCAGTGTCCGGGTAAATAAAGTTGACGTGCTGCTCATTCTCGGCCTTATCTTTCGCCTCAGCCACAGCATCCTCCCAGGCGTCCTGCTCGGTGCGCTTCACGATCTGGAAACCTTCTTCAAAGATCGCGCGCTCCTCATCGCTGAGCTCGTTCAGGAAGGCGTAGTTTGCCACCAGCAGATCCGGCACCATCTGGTGCATATCGTAGGAGTAATACTTGCAGATATCGCCGTGACCGTTATCGGTCAGAGCCAGCTCGTTGTTCTCGGCACCATCCAGAATACCGGCCTGCAGTGCGGTGTACACATCGCCGAAGCCCATGGGGGTCGCGGTGCCGCCCAGCAGACGCATCATTTCCACGTTGGTAGGCGACTGCTGCACGCGGATCTTCAGACCCTTCAGGTCGGAGGGCTGGTTGATGGGGGTCTTGATGGTGTAGAAGTTGCGGGTGCCGGCATCCAGCCATGCCACCGTTTCCAGACCGGCCTTCGAGGTGGTCTTGAAAATGGGGTCCGTCACCTCGGGGTCGTCCATGGCCTCGTGGTAGGCTTCCACGCTGGAGAACAGGTAAGGCAGATTGAAGATCTGGTATTTGGCACTGAAGGTCTCCATGATGGCATTGGACGCCACCACAAAGTCGATGGCACCGGTCTGGGTCAGCTGCACCATTTCGGTCTGGGAGCCCAGCAGCTCGCTGGGGTACACCTCCACGCGGTACTTGTCGCCCAGCTTCTCGTTGATATAGTTGGCAAAGGCTTCCAGTCCCAGATGATCCGGGTGGGTCTGGGACTGCACATGGCCGATGCGCACGATCTTGCGGTCGTCACCGGAGCCGGCGCCGCAGCCGGTAAGCATCATGCTGCTGGTCAGTGCCGCCGCGCCCATCAGCGACAGAAACATTCTTCTCTTCAT
The DNA here is from genome assembly GCF_003482185.1 of Faecalibacterium sp. OM04-11BH. Lineage (NCBI taxonomy): Bacteria > Bacillati > Bacillota > Clostridia > Eubacteriales > Oscillospiraceae > Faecalibacterium > Faecalibacterium sp. OM04-11BH. The sequence goes on along the minus strand of NZ_QULS01000019.1, from coordinate 32,072 downwards.
GAATGGCATCCTCTCTTTTCGCGTTTTTCTATGATTTTATTTTAACAACTCGTTCATTTTTGCGAAACCAGATTATTTTGCGAAACGCAGCACGATTTTGTCTTTGTTGTATCCAAGTACAATTTTTATGTTTTTTGGACGAAAGAAACTGGCAAAAATAAAAAGCACCCGTTCCTCTCCTGCTGACAGGCAGGAAAGAACGAGTGCTTCTTTTATATCCGATTTATCCTTGTACCGCCTTTTCCACTGCGGCCATGCGGTATTCCGAAGGGGTCTGTCCGGTCAGGCGCTTGAACACCCTTGTAAAATAGTTGGCGTCGCTGTAACCCACAGCAGCGCCGATATCCTTCAGGCTCAGGCGCGGGTCCAAAATCAGCTGGCGCGCCTTGTTCACCCGGTATTCGTTCAGGTAGGCCGAAAAGTTCACCTTGAAGCACTGCTTGAACAGCTTGCAGAAGTAGGCGTCGGAGTAGCGCAGCGCGGCGGCAGCATCCTGCATGGAGATATCCTCCCCATAGTGGGCGTCGATAAAGCGGCTGATCTCGACACGGATGATGGCGGTACGCATATCCTCGTCCTCTTCCCGGCGGAGGGGCTGTTCAGGCGCAGGGGGCTGTGCCGGGCGGGCAGGCAGCGGCACCGACACCTGCCGGATGGCATCCTCCACCGCGAATACCAGCTCCTGCTCGTTGTAAGGCTTGAGCAGATAGTCCATCGCCCGTACAGAGATCGCCTGCCGTGCATAGTCGAACTTATCAAAGCCGGTCAGGAACAGGATGGCGCAATTTCTGTCCGTTTCGCGGATGCTGCGTGCCACTTCCAGCCCGGTGAGACCCGGCATTTCAATGTCCAGCACAGCCACCTGCGGCGCTTCGCGGGCAAAAATTTCCAGAGCCTCTCTGCCGTTTTTGGCTTCATACAGGCAGATCAGGTCTCCCAGATACTTCTGCAAAGTCCGGCACAGCACCTTGCGCTCAATCAATTCATCCTCTGCCACCAGCAATTTGCACTTCACGAGAGCGTCTCCTCCTTTTCTTCCGGCTGCTGCGTCTGCGGGAGCTCAAACCGCACCACAGTACCGTGACCTGCGCGGCTGTACACCTGCATTTTACCGCCCGGATACAGCATCCCGATGCGGCGGGAAATGTTGCCAAGGCCAATGCTGCGGCCGGTCTGTTCGCTCTGCGCAATTTTAGTTTGCACAGCGTCCAGTTCCTCTGCGGTCATTCCCTTGCCGTTGTCCGCGACCGTGAGCACCAGCACCTTGCCCTGCATCCATGCCCGCAGCAGGATGCGTCCGCCTTCCTCGCGGGACTTGAGCCCATGCGAGTAAGCGTTTTCCACCACCGGCTGCAGCATAAAGGACGGCACCAAAACCGCCGCAGGCTGCACCCGGATGCTTTTTTCAACGGTAATGCGTCCGTCGAACCGCATTTGCTGCAAATAAATGTAGTCCTCCAGCCCGTCCAGTTCCTCTTCCAGCGTGATCTGCTGACGCTTGGTGCGCAGGTTGTGCCGGAACAAACTGCCCAGATGCACGATCATCTGGTCGGTGGTGGAAGCATCCTCCAGCCGCGCCATGCAGGAGATCATGTTCAGGGTGTTGAACAGAAAATGCGGATTCACCTGACTTTTAAGCACCTCCAGCCGGGTGTGCTCCAGATCCTTTTCCAGTGCAAGGTTCCGCACCTCTTCCCGGTGCAAGGCCTGCTGGGTGGTCAGCTGCTGCGCCATGGCATGCTTCATCTGGTTAAAGGTTCCCGTCAGCCGCCCCACTTCGTCGCTGCTTTTCACCGGTAGGTCCGGGCTGGAAAAATCGCCCTCGGCAATGCTGTGGGAAGCCTGTGCCAACCGCAGCAGCGGACGCACCACCGCGCGGCTCAGCACCCGGATGAGCAGCAGCACCAGCGCGGCTGCCGTCAGGAACAGCCCCAGATACAGCCACGGCAGATGCCGGATGTGAGCCGCCGTGCTGCTGTAAAGGGCGTTTTCCTGTTCCAGCGTGGCCTGTGTCAGCCGCAGCGCATACGCGGCAAGGTAGTCCTGCAGCGCCATCACATGGTACATCTGTTCAATATAGGTATCTGCCGAGGGCGAAAGCTGCAAAAAAGCATCCCGCTCCTGCCGGTAACCCGCGTACCCCTGCAAAAGATTCCATGTGCGGGCATAGCGCTCCTCGCCGATGCGGGCATAATCGAAGGGCAGGGCCGCAAGGCTCTGCTCGGAAGCGGTGCAGGCGGCGGTATAGGCCTGTTCCGTTTCAGAAGTAGGCTGACGCACATAGCGTGCAAAGGCCTGTGTTTCGTCCTTGAGGGCGTTTTGCACCGTGTAGCAGACGGCGTTGTCGGCCAGCAGCGTATCAAAGGAGCGTACCGTCCACTGACCTGCCATGGTAGCAATGCCAGTGGAAAGCATGGTGACCAGCAAAATCGCGGCAAGCCATGCCGTGACCTTGCGGCACAGGGATATACCGCCCTGCGCGGTTTTGTTCCGTGCCATACGCTTTCCCTCCTGTCCTTGCAGCACCCGGTCTTTTTTATAAGTATAATAATCTCCCGGAAAAAGTGCAACTGCAAAAAGCACCGGCTTCCGCAAGGGAGCCGGTGCTTGCAGGCAATGTGCCAGGCTGTCAGCGGGTCAATAACTGAAAATGATTCCGCTTGGTGACCAGCAGCCCTTCCTTTTGCAGCTTGGAAAGCTCTGCCGACATGGCGGCGCGTTCCACGCAGAGAAAATCCGCCAGCTGTTGACGGTCAAAAGGAATGTCAAAGGAGAGGGAGGACTGCCGGATGGACTCGGCAGACAGGTAGGATAGCAGCTTTTCCCGGGTGGTGCGCTTGCTGACATGGGTGATCTTATCGTTAAAAAGCAGTATTTTGTTTGCCAGAACACTGACCAGATTGCGGATGAGTTTCTGGTGATGGTCGCAGGCGGTGGGGCAGGCGGTGAGCAGCCGCTTGACGTTCAGCAGCAGGATCTCGCAATCCTCCTCTGCCACCACGCTGATGTTCAGGATGGCACCGGGGGTGGCGGCGTAAGGCTCGCCGAAAAAGTCTCCGGTATTGCACTTGGACAGGATATTGCGGTGTCCCCAAAGATCCTCCTGTATCACAAGGGTGGAGCCGGACAACATAAGCCCCATGACCTCCGTGGAATCTCCGGCACGGAAAATGTAGGAGCCCCGGGGCCGGGTGATTGTCGCTGCACTGACACAGTGCAGGATGGACAAAATCTCATCGTCGGTAAGCCCGGTGAAGAAGGGGCAGTTCCGCAGAACAGGCAGATATTTTTGCATAAAAGCCCTCCTTGTTGGAATTCAAACATACAAGTTGCCTTTAGTATACTATAATAAACCTGCAAATGCAAAAAACACCCACAATAGGAGAGTATAGATATGATTCGGAAGATCATCCATATTGACGAAGAAAAATGCAACGGCTGCGGCTTGTGCGCAACCGCTTGCCATGAAGGTGCCATTGATATCATCAACGGCAAGGCAAAACTGGTGCGGGAGAATTTCTGCGATGGCTTTGGCGACTGCCTGCCGGGCTGCCCCACCGGTGCCATCACCTTTGAAGAGCGGGAAGCCCCTGCCTACGACGAGGCGGCGGTGCAGGAAAACAAAAAGAAGAAGGAATTGCAGGAGAAGATGAAGCACCTGCACGAGGGCGGCTGTCCCGGCTCCCGGATGCGGACGCTGGAACAGACGGAGGCCGCAGAAAGCGCAGCTGCTGCCCCTGTGCAGCCGGTTTCCCGCCTGCGCAACTGGCCGGTTCAGATCAAGCTGGCACCCATCCATGCGCCCTACTTTGAGGGTGCAAAACTTCTGATCGCAGCGGACTGCACGGCATACGCCTATGCCAATTTCCATCAGGAGTTTATGCGCGGCAAAGTGACTCTCATCGGCTGCCCGAAGCTGGATGCTGTGGATTACAGCGAAAAACTTACCGAGATCCTGCGTAGCAACGACATCCAGAGCGTGACCATCCTCCGCATGGAGGTGCCCTGCTGCGGCGGCTTGGAGATGGCAGCAAAAAAGGCACTGCAGACCAGCGGAAAGTTCATTCCGTGGCAGGTGGTCACCATCTCCATTGACGGAAAAATTCTGGATTAAAAGTACAGGGCAAACGATATGTACCCAGTTTTCTGGACACTGGATCAAAATTGAATAATTAAGAATCCATTATGGATGCTTCTCTGAATTTAGAGGGGAGGCATCCATTTTGTTTTCGCTTGGATTCTGCTGTTATTGTAATAGCCAATATACTCGGCAATCGCCTTGGAGAAGGCTTGAAAGGAGGGATGTGGACGAAAAAAGCCATGACCCGGAGGAAGAACAACCGGACGAGGATACACCTCGCCGTCCCTCGGTGCTGGCTGCACTGGGGGAAAAGACCAATCAGTCGGAGCCTGTCAAACCGTTCCGCAGCTATTATGATAAGGATGGTGATGCCCGGTGAGCGACCGCCGCGACCAGCAACTCCATTTCCGGGTCAGCAAGCCGGAGTTGGAACGGATTCGGAACAAGATGGAATCCAGCGGAATTTTGAGCATCGGCTCCTATCTGCGAAAAATGGCGCTGGACGGATATTGCCTGTATCTGGATCTGCCGCAGCTGCGCCGCATGGCGTATCTTTTGCATTTGAACGCCACAAGTGGCTCAAGTGTTCGTTAGCAAAGTGGCTCAAGTATTGGCTGTCACACGGGAGGTGATTCAGAATGGCTGCAACAAGATTGATCGCGCTGCACAAGAACAAGGGTAAGTCGGTTGCGGCCTGCCTGAAAAGCCGCACGGACTGCGCGAAGAATCCTGACAAAACGAACAGGGGAGAGCTGGTCAGCAGCTACGAGTGCAGCCCCTTGACCGCAGACGAAGAATTTATGCTGTCCAAGCGGCAATACGAACTTGCCACAGGGCGCAGACAGAAAAATGATGTGATCGCCTATCAGATACGGCAGTCTTTTCGCCCCGGTGAGATCACCGCCGAGGAAGCCAACAAGGTGGGCTACGAACTGGCAATGCGCTTCACCAAGGGCAAATATGCGTTTATCGTTGCCACTCACACGGACAGGGAACACATCCACAATCATATTATTTACAACTCCACTGCTGGTGGACATTCAGGCAAAACTAGCCGAGGGAAAAGGCACGGGTTTTGCCCGCTGGGCAAAGCAGCACAACTTAAAAGAAATATCCCGGACGCTGATCTTCTTACAGGAAAATAAAATCGGCAGCATCGAGGAAATGCAGGAGCGTGTGGACGCTGCTACTGCACGCTATCATGAACTGGGCGATTCCATTAAAGCATCAGAGAAGCGGCTGGCAGAAATCGCGGTGCTGAAAGCGCACATCATCAACTACGCCAAGACGCGACCGGTCTATGACGCCTACCGCAAGACCGGATACAGCAAGCGCTTTCTGGAAACGCACCGCACAGAGATCACGCTGCACAAGGCGGCGAAAGCAGCGTTTGATGAAGCTAATTTGAAAACGCTCCCCAAGGTCAAAGAGTTGGATGCAGAATATTCCAAGCTGCTGACAGAAAAGAAAGCACGCTACCCGGACTATCGCAAAGCGAAAGAAGAAATGCAGGAGCTTCTTCGAGCACAGAAAAATATTGAGCTTTTCTTCAATGAGGAAAAGAAGCCAGAGCAAACCGAACATTCCAGATAAACAATACGACCCTGAGAACTTTGCCGCTTATCCGGCAGGGTTCTCAGGGCCTTTTTTGCTTATTGCTCAGTCTGTACTCAGAACAGCATTTCCGGTGCTTTCAATTTGTTTAGCAATCATGCTTTCCAGTTCCTGCGTGATCGTTGCACAATTTGCGACACGGTAATTCCAGAAATAAGAAACACCTTCGCACTCTTCCACGGACAAATCGCTGTTGACCAAAAGCAAGCTTTCTGGTGTCACGTTCAGTTTTTCGCACAGAGAAGCATACTTTCCATAATCAATGCTTCGGCTGGATGATTTGGCTTCTACCCAGAAAAATTTTCCATTGATGGAGAACACGACATCCAGCTCGTGCGTGCTCCCTACGGATGCCGTTTCTGAAAGGACCACATTGGAGCAAACCGAAACTTCTGCGCCCTGCTCCTCCCGATAGCGGTTCAGAATCTGCTGAACCTGATGCTCTACAAAAAGCTCCAGCCACTTTCCGCTCAAAAAATGCCGGACGGTTTCGTTTTGCGCAAGTTCATAGACGATATTCTGCGGGTAAATCACAATAGATGCAAAAAGTCCCATTTTGTCCCACGTCTGAGCAATCTCTGAAAGTGTGGTAAACGATTTTTTGGACGCACCCTTTGGGATGCGGAACGAAAAAGAGCCGTCGCTCTGCATATGCGTTCGGATAAATTGCAAGAAATCCACCACCACCGGGTCGCAAAGAGCCTCGCCTGTTTTCCATGCCATCCGCTGAACAGCAATCGGTGGGAGTTTTTCCGGCATGACCTGCTGAACGATTTTATACCCACAGTGTTCCAGATGCTCCAATGCGGTCAAAGGCTTCTGGATTTTTGCTTTGACTTCGGGCTTTTCTGCTCCGGATGTATTCTCGGCCAGATAGTTGAACTTCCATCCGTATTCCCAAGCAGGCGAACGGGTCAGTACTCCGACCGCATGAAATCCGCTGTCATGCTCTTCCATCGGAAAAGTGACCTTGTTCTTATGAATATTGATTTGGAGCGTTTTGTTTTTTAGTGCTTTCTGATAAGCGTCAAGAAAAAATTCCTTTCCCTTATACGCCAGCTCACTGGAATTATTTGCAGAAAGACCAGCATTTTTTGCCAAAGAGAGGAGCAGACAGGTCGCTTTGGGCAGCTCAAGGATATGTTCCATCTGCGCACCGTCCGGAATATTTGCATTATCGGACTGCGACGATTCGTCTGCCGGAATCTCCTTTGCCGGTGCGGAAACTTCGGGTGTCTTTTTTGAAGCAGTCTCAGATTTTCCAGACTTGGGCAAGGGCTTTGGCTCCGTGTAAACTTCCGCAATGAATGATTCATAGGAATCGATGCACGGAAGTTTTCCAGCGGCTGCAAGCCCTACATAGATTGCAGCCGCCCGCGAGGAATCGCCATAATACTTTTTAGAATCCGCTGCGGCAGCAATATCAGAAAAGGCATTATATCTGCTCAGCTGCGCAGCCTTTTCCGGGAACTGCTTCAACGCACGGCAGTAGAGCCACTCAAAAAATGAATCCGGGTGCGGCTCTATCGGATACTCACTTCCTTCCAGAGAGTAGCGCAGCAATTTTCCATTGGTTCGCAGCCGAGTGTCCTTATGGACTTTGGATGGCGCACAGGTCAGAAGGTCAGCGAATGGGCCACCATGTTCAAATACCTTGGCAGCTTCAAAAACCGTGCTGATGGGCACATCCTGCGCAACAGAATCCAGACGCAGCAGAAGCCGCAGAGAAGAAACAGCCTCACCCTCCGGCTGAACGGATGCAGCGCTGATTTCCAGAATTGAAACATCCGGGTCTGTTGTATGGACGGCATCATGGACGGCACGGATATTCTGCCGCTTGCTACCGTTTATCCATGTGAACGTCACCGGCTGCTCTTTGCAATAGGGGTGGCCGGATATGGGAAAACAAATGGTTCGTGTAGCCATGAGCACCTCCAACTTTTTAGGACGAACAGGTTTATGTAATCAAGTATAGCACAATTCCGGATGTGCTGCATAGCACTATTTTCTGCTTCCGGGAATCTATCTGTGCAAAAAGTGCCGATACCACAGGCATCGGCACTCAGATCAAAAAAGCATTTTGCAAAAATGCGTAGCCTGCATCCACCGGATGCAGAACACAAGGGGTTTGGGCACAGCCCAACAAGCATTTTGAATTTGGATTTTGAAAAATCCGATTCAAAAATCGCAAGTTGGTACCAAGTTGCACTGCTTGCGACGTAGATATTCCCGTCAACTGCTGCGTCAGAAATTTTAAATCACTTCAGCTTTGCGAGGATATCGTCTGCGCTCACGCCGCTGGCCAGCAGCTTTTTCAGAACATCCTCTGCTTCGGCTTTCTTTGCGGATTCCGCTGCTTTGGTTTCCGCTTTGACCTTTTTAGCCTCGATTCTGGCGATTTCCTTGTCGATGGATTTCAGCGCTGCCTTCTTGGTTTTCAGGTCGGCTTTCAGCGCATCGATATTCGCAGTGATGGATGCGATTTCGGCGGCAGCGGCTTCCTTTGCAGACTGCTTTTCAGCAATCTGTGCAGCAAAGTCAACGGTTGCTTTTACGGTCTTGGTCTTGTTCTTGCTTCCTTTGGGACGGGGCATAGGGGACACCTCCAATGTTTTTAATGGCTTCAGTATAACACGCGTTTTTTATGTTCGCAAGAGGTGCAGTTTGTAGAATAAAAATATTTTTCGATTGAAACAATAAATCGATTTTGGAATATGCACCGGGACGGGTCGCTAACTTGTTGGAATGTATCTCCCGCTGGTCGCAGAGCGGTTCAAAGCGTTTGGTGACGGCATCTTTTACAGTCGTGATGAAGTTTACCTCACTATGATGTTACAGAAATCCGTGCAGCTATGCATACGCATCTGCGTATGATGCAAAAGTATTTTATGATACAGAGAATGTGCAACCGCGTAATGGCAAAGAATATATTTAATAAAAAAAGTATCCTCCATAGTGATAATGGAGGAACGACGTAGAAATCGTGCACTATTACGTTATATTTAGCGCCTTCCCGCCCCTCATGGACACCTGATGGGAGAAAATTCGGTTCATCTCCCGGCGCTTTCGGGTCAGGTCAGAGTGCACATAGCGCTGCAAGGTGATGTTGGCGTTAGCGTGTCCTAACAATTCGCTGAGGGTCTTTACATCGCACCCCGCCTGCAGACAGGTCGTTGCAAAGGTATGGCGCAGCGCGTGCGGACGTACTTGCCGGACAGCTGCCTGTTTCAGATATGATTTGATGCTTTTTCGGTAGCAGCGGGGCTCGGTGGGCTTGGACTCGTTGCCGGACAGAAACCATGCAGCATTGCTGACACATCCGCGCAGCTTTTTCAGCATAATAAGCAGCTGCTTTGGGATTGGAATTTCCCGGCGGGAGGTGCGGGTTTTAGGCGTTTGGATGACCACCTTTGTATGCCCATTTTCACAGGAAATTCGGCAGACCGTCCGGTTGATTTTCAGCGTTCCGAGTTTCAGGTCGAAATCGCCCCACTGTAAACCGCAGATCTCGCCAATACGCAGCCCCAATTCCACCCCTAATAATAAGCCAATTTTGCGGGGCGTTGGGTTCTCCTGTACATACTGATAAAGCCGCTGCTGCTCCGCCGGGGAGAGGGGTACAGAAATTTTGTCGATGGCTTTTGGCAGCGCTACTTCCAGCTCCATCGGACGGATCAGGCGCAAGTGCGCGGCATATTTGCAGATACGCCGCAGCATCGAGAGGCATTCCCGGGCAGAGGAGTTCCCCAGCGGCTTGTGTGCGGCATCTATCGGCGCAATGATCTGCTGCATAGCCTGTTCCAGAAAGCTTTCCTCAAGGGATGCGACTGGCACTTTACTCAAAACCGGAAGAAGATATTTGTGCAGCGTGTACGAGTAATGCGCATAGGTGGATTCTTTTACTGCATTCCGCTGGGAGTGCAGCCATACCTCAGCCAGTGCTTCAAAGGTTAGGTCGGTTCTCTTTAGATTGTAGAAGCCTGCCTCTGCTTTCTTTTGAATCAGCACACGTTTGACCTCAGCATAGACCGTGCCATAGACGTAGCCCCACTGGATCTTTCCCTCCGGTGTGCGCGCTTTGATGTAGCGACCTTCCCACCGACCATCCTTGCGTTTGTGAATGTTTTCTCCCCGTCGTGCCATTTCTGTTTCCTCCTGCATCTTGGACACCCATCTGACCACTTATTTTGTCCACCTTCGTTTTCAGCTGGATTTTTCATGCAGAACTGGGCAATGTGCAAAAAACTTTCAGCTTCTGCGAGGTTTTTTCTAAGGTCAGGTGAGATACATTTGTAAGGATTTCTATTGATTCCCAGATATAACCATGATAAAATAATAGAAGAATTCAAACAACGATGTCGAAAGATCGGTATCCTCCATTATCACTGTGGAGGATACCCCTTTATGCGGGAAGGGGTGAACAAGGTGGCATTATGTCTGTTTGAGCACAATGAAAAAGCATATCATGCGGCAGTCCGGATGATGAACCAGTATGGCAAAGCTGCCATTGTTCATCCCACCGGCACCGGAAAGAGCTACATTGCGTTCAAGCTGATCGAGGACAACCCGGAGAAGGTCGTAATCTGGCTTTCTCCCAGTGAATATATCTTTAAGACCCAGCTGGAGAGCCTGAAAAGGAACGACCCGGATTTTCCGCTGGCAAACGTTCACTTTTATACCTATGCCAAACTGATGTGCTGCACGCAGGCGCAGCTGGACGAAATAGCAGCGCAGAAGCCTGCCTATATTATACTCGATGAATTCCACCGTGCCGGTGCGGAATGTTGGGGCGAAAGCACGGTGGCTTTATTAAAGTTATGCCCGGATGCAAAGCTTCTGGGGCTGACGGCAACAAACATCCGCTATCTGGATAATAACCGCGATATGGCCGAAGAACTTTTTGATAGCCGTGTTGCGAGCAACATGACCCTTGGCGAAGCAGTCGTCAGGGGCATTTTGCCTACCCCGAAATATGTGACCACGGTCTACCAGTACCAGAAAACGCTTGCAAAGTATCAGGCACGGGTGGACAACCTGCGGGCACCGGGCATTCAGGATGTGAATCAGAAATATCTGGACGCCTTGCGCCGGGCGCTGGAACAGGCGGACGGGTTGGACAGGGTCTTTGCCCATCATATCACGAATAAGGCTGGCAAGTACATTGTGTTCTGCGCCAACAAGGAGCACATGGACGAGATGGTGTCCCATGTGCCGGAGTGGTTCGCAGGGGTCAACCCGGATGTGGTAGTGTATGAAGCCTACTCGGATGATCCGAACACTGACAAAGCCTTTGCGGACTTCAAGACGGATACGACCAACCGGCTGAAGCTGCTGTTCTGCATCGATATGCTCAATGAGGGCGTCCATGTAGAAGGCATTTCCGGGGTCATCCTATTCCGACCAACGATTTCGCCCATTATTTACAAGCAGCAGATCGGCCGTGCCCTGACCGCCGGAGATACCGCAGCCCCGTTGATTCTCGATGTGGTCAACAACTTTGAGGGCTTGACCAGCATTTCCGGTCTGCAAAGCGAGATGCAGGAAGCAGTTCATCGGCTTTATGCCAACGGCGAGGGCGATAAGATCGTGACCGAGCGGTTCGAGGTCATCGAGCAGGTGCACGACTGCCGGGTGCTGTTCGAGCAGCTGCAAGCAAGCCTTTCCTCCGGCTGGGAGCACTACTTCTCTGAGGCGAGCATCTACTATGCGGAGCACGGTAATTTGAACGTCCCGAAACTGTATACCACGCCCGGAGGTCTGAGCCTTGGGGTGTGGCTGGTGACCCAGCGCCGTGTGCGCGAGGGACAGATCCAAGGAAATCTGACCGAGCAGCAGATCGCGCGGCTGAACAGCATCGGGATGGTCTGGGGCAACCGGAAGGAAATTGCGTGGCAGCATGGATTTGAGGTTGCCAAGAAATACCACGACACCTACGGGAACCTGATGGTGCCCGGCAAATACAACGACCCGGACGGCTACCCTTTGGGGCAGTGGATCATCAAGACCCGGCAGCAAAAGCTGAACGGCCGCTTAAAGGAAGAACGCATCGCACAGCTGGATGAGATCGGTATGGTGTGGAACATTTTCGATGCCAAGTGGGAAAAGGCTTATGCATTGGCTGCAGCTTACTATGAGGAAAACGGCAACCTGAATATCCCACGTTCCTATGTGACAGCGGCTGGTGAACGGCTGGGGCAATGGGTCGCAAGCCAGCAATGGGCGTACCAGAAAGGAAAACTGACAGGCGAACAGGTCGAGCGGCTGAACAGAATCGGGATGTACTGGGGCAACCGCAATGACCGCCAGTGGAACGAAGGATATCAGGAAGCGAAGCGCTACTTTGATGCCCACGGCGACCTGAATGTACCAGCCGATTATGTGTCACCGGGTGGTTACAACCTCGGAAATTGGGTCAAGCGGCAGCGGTATACCCGTCATAATCCTGAAAAAAGTTGCGCTGTTCTGACAGAGGAGCGTATTGCAAAGCTGGATGAGATTGGGATGCGGTGGGAAACCAGAAATCCGAAATCTCAAAAATCATGTCTCAAATTAAAAGAAAAGGTAGAACCTGCAAAAGCAGGGTGATAGTGTGAGGAAAACATGGAAGAATTGAATTACCACGTTGATTTTGGACCGTTCTATGTTCATTTGACCCAGAAGCAGAAGCGATACCTTGCAGTGAGATCTGTAATTGACCGCATTCTGGCGGCGCTGGCGCTGATTGTACTTTCCCCTTTGTTTTTGGTGGTGAGCATTGCCCAAAAAATCAGCGCACCGGACGAACCAATTTTCTTTTTACAAAAGCGGGTAGGCAGAGGCGCACATTGCTTTAATATCATCAAGTTCCGGACGATGAAGAGCTCTGCACCGAAGAATGTGGCAACTGGTGATCTGGAAAGTCCAGAGACGTATATTTCCCGACTGGGACGCTTTCTGCGTGATACTAGCATTGATGAGTTGCCGCAGTTTATCAATGTGGTGCGTGGGGAAATGAGCCTCATCGGTCCTCGTCCGCTGGTGTACACGGAACGTGAGATTCGCTTCCTGCGGCGTTGGTACGGCGTGTACCAGGTGACGCCGGGTATTACCGGCTGGGCGCAGGTCAACGGTCGGGACACGGTGGATGTGTACGACAAAGTCTACTATGACCGGGAATACGTCCAGAATGTCAGCCTAAAATTTGACCTGAAGGTTATTTGGAAAAGCATTCAGGTCGTGCTGGGCCGCAAGGGTGTTGTGGACGGAAAAATTGACCCGGAGTTCCGGAAGGAAAGCATTGTGCTTCTACGGGAGAGCAGGCTGGTGTCGGTAAATGATACAAATTGTGAAACGGAAAAACTACAAATGGTGTGAGTGAAAGATGCAAATTGTTTTAGCTGCAAACGATACTACTTTTATCTATAATCTGCGCCGGGAAATTTTGAAGGGCTTGATTGCAGAAGGACACGAGGTGTCTGTAATGTGTCAGGTACTCCAGTTTAAGGATGAGCTCGAGCAGATGGGGTGCGGTGTTATCGATATCGAGACCGCTCGACAAGGAAAGAACCCATTTAAGGACATTGTCCTCTTCCGAAAATACCATCAGGCGTTAAAAAGGCACAAACCGGATGTGATGCTGGGAAACAATATCAAACCGAACGTTTATGCAGGGCTGGCCTGTCAGATGTTAAAAATCAAGTACATCCCCAACATTACCGGCCTCGGTACTCCGGTGGAAAATCCCGGCCCTTTGCAGGCACTGACGACCCGGCTTTACAAGATGGGCGTGGCCGGTGCAAGCTGCATTTTTTTCCAGAACAGCGAAAATCAGCGCTTCTTTGAAACGCACAAGATGATGCCGAAGCATGCGAAGATCCGGTTGCTGCCGGGGTCCGGCGTAGATCTGGAGAGCCATCCGGCGTTCCCGTATCCGGAAGGCGAGACAGTACACTTCCAGTTTACATCCCGGATCCTGAAGGAAAAGGGTATCGACCTGTATCTCGCTGCGGCCAAACGGATCCATGCGGAGTACCCCAACACGGTGTTCCATATCTGCGGCGGCTGTGACGATCCTGCCTACGAAGAAATCTTGAAGCAGGCACAGGAGGCTGGAGATGTGGTCTATCATGGCCAGCAGAAGGATATGATCCCATTCCTAAAACAGGCAAGTTGCATCGTGCATCCGTCCTACTATCCGGAGGGAATGAGCAACGTGCTTCTGGAGGGTGCGGCTAGCGCCCGGCCTATCATTGCCACCGACCGTGCAGGTTGCCGGGAAACGGTGGAAGATGGAGTGACCGGATTCCTGATTCCCATTCAGGATGAGGAAGCTTTAGTCCATGCACTGGAACGGTTTATGCAGATGACGCCGGAGCAGCGGAAAGCCATGGGTCTGGCTGGTCGTGCAAAAATGGAACGGGAATTCGATCGGAAAATCGTGGTGAAGGCGTATTTAGAAGAGATTCAGGCGTTGGAGGGGAAAGATGAATAAATACATTAAGGCGCTGTTTTGTGTTCCGTTTGGGGGAATCAAGTATGCTATTCTGAAGATTGAGAATGGTGGACGGTTTCATGCAGCCTTTCCGGCAATTATGTCGCCGATGACCGAAGTCACCGTAGATGGAAAATCCGAGCTGCGCATTGCGAAAAAGTTGAAAATGCATAATGGTGCAAAGATCCGAGTTCGCAAAGGTGGAAAATTGGAAATTGGAAAGAATTTTGGAATGAGCAATGGGTGCGTTGTTACTGCCTACGATCATATTAAAATCGGCGACAATGTGATGTTAGGTCCCAATGTTCTGATCTACGATCAGGACCATGATTACCGTGCAGAAGGCGGTGTGGCTGCAATGAGGTTCAAGACCGCGCCAGTTGTCATCGGCAATAATGTCTGGATTGGTGCCAATACGATGATCCTCCGTGGAACAACAATCGGGGATAATTCTGTCGTCGGGGGGGAGGCAGTCATCAAAGGAGAGTAATTCAGAAAAGATTAACAGAAGTGAGAGAATGTAATGAAGAGAATTCTATATATCGGCGGATTTGAACTTCCAGATAAGAATGCAGCCGCACACCGTGTTTTGGCCATTGCAAAAGGATTGCGAGACAGCGGTAATGAAGTGGTTTTCATGGGAGTTTCGAAAGATAACAGAGAGACTGACGTATTAAAGACCAAGTCAGAAGTGCAGGGGTTTATCACATATTCAGTGCCGTATCCCCAGGGAAATTCGGACTGGGTGAAATATTTAACAGATCCCAAGCCGGCTGAAAAGCTGATGAAAGTGTGTGGACCATTTGACGGTGTTATTTGCTATAATTATCAGGCTGTTGCATTTGATCGGCTTAGAAAATTTTGCAGGGCAAATAAAATTAAGATTTATTCGGATTGTACAGAGTGGTACAATACAAATGGTGCGTCTTTGCCCTTTAAAATACTCAAAGGATTTGATACATGGTACAGAATGACTGTGGTTCAAAAAAAACTTGATGGAATTATAGCAATCAGTAATTATTTGAAGAATTACTACCAATCATGTAAAAATGTTGTCGTTATTCCCCCGTTGGTTGATTTCTGCGAAGAAAAGTGGTCGGTGGAGGCAGAGAACCTTGGAGAGGGTGTTAATTTCATTTATTCTGGTCAGCCGGGGAAAAAAGACAAAATTGGTGAAATTGTTACCGC
The DNA here is from genome assembly GCF_003482185.1 of Faecalibacterium sp. OM04-11BH. Classification (NCBI taxonomy): domain Bacteria; kingdom Bacillati; phylum Bacillota; class Clostridia; order Eubacteriales; family Oscillospiraceae; genus Faecalibacterium; species Faecalibacterium sp. OM04-11BH. The sequence goes on along the minus strand of NZ_QULS01000019.1, from coordinate 16,719 downwards.
GTTTTCCAAAGTTGCAGAAAATGGCAACTGCAAATTATTTGTGGTGGGAATTAATAAAGAGCAGTTTTTGAAAAGCAATCCTCAATTCACGGCAGCGGATGTGCCAGAATCGGTAGCCTTTTTAGGCAGAGTGCCTCATGAGCAGAGTATTGCATATCTGAAGGGCGCCGATTGCTCTTTGATCATTCGTGATTCAACAAGAACAAACAATGCGGGGTTCCCGACGAAGTTTGCGGAAGCGGTTACTGTGGGTGTAGGTGTTATAGCAACGGATATAAGTGATCTCAAGATATATTCTAAAAAATCTAATAATGTTATGATTGTTGAAGAAACACTTGAAGAAACGATGGCAAAATTTGCGTCCGTAATGCCTAGAGAAAAAAAAGAGAGAAAACTGTGCGATTTATTTGATTACCGAAAGTGGACGAAAAACATAGAAGCGCTTATTGGGTAAAATAAGGAGAAGTAAAGCTAAAAAATTGCCTTGATGTTTAAAGAGAATGGAGAAAACGACATACAAAATATAAAGGCTGTATGATAAAGAAAGTACACTTTGTACTGCTTAATGGAGAAAGATACATTATGGAAAAGTGTCCTAGAGTGTTGATCGTGAACGCTCAAAGTATGTATAAGAAGAATGCGACTGGAATAACGCTGCAAAGCATATGGAGCGGATGGGATGCAGATTGCCTTTTTGAAGTGTATTCGGATCCGGTGGTAATGGATCAATGTAATCAAAGGATTAAGAGCTATTGTATTCCTCCTAGCTATATAATTCGATTTTCAAGAGGGAAAGTAGCTCAATCAATCAACAGCAATATAAAAGCCGCGAGCACACAGCAGAGTAGCAACAATAAGATCAAGTCCTATCTTCGTCAATTCGCAGTTTGCACACTTGATAGCATCTCGGTAAAATTGGATAAATCTACGATTGATGCTATCAGGGATTTTCACCCGCAGGTGATTTATACGTTGGGAGCCAGCGTTTCAATAATGCGTTTGGTGAATCAGCTGTCTATGCAGCTGAATATTCCAGTTATAATGCACTTCATGGACAATTGGGCAGAACACATTCAATGGGAAGATAACCCGCTGTTATCACTGTACAAATCCAGCTTAAAAAAGAAAATGCTGGCGTGTATAAAGCGGTGCAAGCTAGTGGTAACGATTAGTTCTAGTATGGCTGAGGCCTACCATGAGAAATTCCAGAAAGAAACGCTGGTTCTGATGAACACCGTTGATTTATCAAAATTCAAGGGTCCGGCCTCAAAGCCCACTGGAATCACCCATTTTGTCTATGCAGGTGGATTGCACCTAGACCGATGGAAAGCGTTAAAAGAAATTGCTGAGGCAATTAAGAAAACAGACGGGAAGGGTATACTGGATATTTTTACCTCAAAAGACAGTATAGAGTTATATCATTCCAATTTTAAGATGCTTCCTGTTGCTTTCCATGAAGCGGTGCCCCATGAACATATTAACGAAGTATATCAAAAAGCAGATGTCCTTGTGCATACAGAAGTTCAAAGTGAAAAAATGAAGGGCTTTTTCAAATATTCGATTTCCACCAAAATCCCGGAATATCTGGCAACGGAAAAACCAATTTTGTTTTATGGACCACAGGATATGAAGCTGTTCGAGTACCTCTTACAAAATCGAGTAGCTCTAATGGCGAGTGCGAAAGAGGAACTACAGTGTTGTGTAAATCGTTTGGTGTCGGATGAAGACTTTACAGAAATGTGTGAGAACGCACGGTGTCTGGCTGAGAAAAATCATTGCGCAAGTGAAAATCAGATAAAACTGTACAATGCAATTGAAACGGTTCTATTAAATTCATGATAAAAATGAGAGGTTAAGATGGAACAATTTAATATTCCAGTCGTGCTATTCTGCTTCAAGCGAACTGACACGACTAAACGAGTGCTAGAAGCTATTCGTAAAGTACAGCCGAGGAAAATGTACATACTTGCGGATCAGGGAAGGACTGCACAAGAAAAAGAAATGGCAGCAGCTTGCCGTAACATGGTTGAATCTGAAATTGATTGGCCCTGTGAAGTGATTAAAAACTATGCAACGGAAAACAGGGGCGTTTATAAAAATATTGGCTTGGGTGCTAAATGGGTATTTGAACGTGAGCCTGAGGCTATATTTTTAGAGGATGATTGTTTGCCCGATATTACATTCTTTTCATACTGTAAACAACTGCTTGAACGCTATCGTGAAAATGAAAAAGTTTTATGGGTTTGTGGTACAAATTACCTCGGCGAGTATCATAATGCAAATCAGGATGACTACATGTTTACCTCACATCTATTGCCTTGTGGATGGGCCTCTTGGTCAAAGAAGTTTCTGAAGTACTATGACGCAGAATTCAATTTGTACACTCCCGAGTATCTCAAGATTGCTCAAAAAACATATGATGTTCCAGCACTGTTTAGGCAGCAAAAACGAAGCATAGAGTCGGAAATAAATGCGTTCAAAAGACGCGGAGTGCCGACATCCTGGGACTTCCAGATGATTCTCTCTTTGCGAGCAAATGGCATGTACGGTATAAGTCCTTCAGGGAATCTGATTCGAAACATTGGAGCCGACGAAAACTCCACTCACGGTGGAACATCCTTGAATAAAGTGATGACAAAACGTTTTTGTGAGGTGCCGCTGCATTCGGTTCCGGTGCAATTAAAATATGTGGATGAGATATGTGTAGACCCGGAGTATGAGAGAAAAATATCGAAGATAATTCTCTATCCACTGAATATGCGAATTGAATTTTTTGCCAAAAGGAATATCGGAGCTTTGATACGAAAAGCTTTCCGTATCGACCCTGATATCCGAATCAGTGATTGGATTGGAGCTAAATTTCATGCCTAAAAAAATCCTTCGGCCAAAACTGGATGAGATTGTGTCCAATATGTGGTGCCTGTACGGAATTTTTATGGTGGTGTATTGTAGCGGACACTACCACATGGTAACGAGTTCCAGTGTGGCATTGTATATGATGCTCCCATTTGCATGTGTATCATTATTGATGTATGTGCGCCAGAATGGATTGAAATTGCCTAAGCACAGTGGGTTATTTTTGCTATTCTGTATATTTACGGCAGCAGTTTCGATGCTGGCGAATTTTCCTTCGGAAACCATTTATTCTCTTGTCTCTGTCATCGTGTTATTTTTTACAGCATTTGCGATTTCGGAACAGATTGAATGGAATAGGTTTCAAAAAATATACGGAGATGTAATGCTGGTTATAAGCGTAATATCTCTAGTGCTTTATCTTGCAGTCAATGTTGCCAAAATACAAATACCATTTTCTCATGAATGCTTTATTGGAACCGAGTCGTATACAGGCAATTATATATTTGCGTATCGGACGATTTACAGCATAAGAAATCAGGGACTTTTTTGGGAGCCAGGTCTTTTTGCAGCCTATCTAATTCTGGCATTAGTTCTTCACATCCTGTACGAAAGTAAGATTTCTATCGTGAGGGTTATTGTGATCACGTTCACTATTTTTACGACACAGTCTTCTGCAGGAATTATACTTCTGATAATAGTTGTACTGTTGCTGATTTTGAGGAATTCAGGAGAAATGGGAAAGATAAAACAGGGCATGATTGTGTGTCTTGGAACAGGAATCTGCTTTTTGGGATTAAGTCAGAATGAATACTTAAGTGCAAAATGGTTGGGAGGAATACAAGGTGCAATAGATAAGATTTCAGGTCAGAGTGTAAATGTTGTGAGTAGACAGAATAGCCCGCTCATAAATTTGAAAATTTTTTCTAACTATCCTATCTTTGGTGCAGGTTACCAAAATGCAACGAATATTTACGTTAATTTGAGAAATAGCTTGGGGACGGTAGATTCACAAACATCAACAACGACCTATCATCTTGCGGCGATTGGAATTGCGGGAATAGTATTTTCAATTGTTGTCTTGATTGGTATTTTACATTTAAAAAAATTTAACCTTGCTTCCCGCATTCTGTTACTGGTTTTATTTTTTTCGCTGATCAATGTCGAACCATACAGTGGATTACTTATTTACTACATTCTATTGTTCTACTTGGTCAAGCAATTCGATATCCCTACGATATCTCTAAATGAGGGGTGATGGCTTCAAAGTATATAGAATTACTCGATGAATATGAATTTACCAAAAATGATAAAAAGATACTAAAACAATATTTTAGGAGGAAATAAAAATGTCTGATTTTAACAATGCAACCCTTATGATCACTGGTGGTACTGGTTCTTTTGGTTCTACCGTTCTGAAGCACTTCCTGGACTCTGACTTGAAGGAAATCCGTATCTTCTCTCGTGACGAAAAAAAGCAGGATGACATGCGCCATGAGCTTCAGGCCAAGCATCCGGAGAATGCCAAGAAGGTCAAGTTTTACATCGGTGACGTCCGCAATCCGCAGTCCATCCGTGACGCTATGCCCGGCGTTGACTACATCTTCCACGCTGCCGCTTTAAAGCAGGTTCCTTCCTGCGAGTTCTTCCCCATGCAGGCTGTCCAGACCAACATCATAGGCACGGACAACGTCCTGCACGCCGCCATTGATGCCGGTGTAAAGCGTGTCGTCTGCCTGTCCACCGACAAGGCAGCCTACCCCATTAACGCTATGGGCATCTCCAAGGCCATGATGGAGCATGTCATTTATGCCAATGCCCGTGTAGCTGCTGAGCGTGGTGGCACTACCATCTGCTGCACCCGTTACGGCAACGTGATGTGCAGCCGTGGTTCCGTCATTCCGCTGTTCATTGACCAGATCAAGGCTGGCAATCCCATCACCATTACCGACCCCAATATGACCCGCTTCCTAATGAACCTGGACGAGGCGGTAGATCTGGTCTTGTTCGCTTTCCAACATGCAAATCCTGGTGATTTGTTCATCCAGAAGTCTGATGCTTCCACCATCGGCGATTTGGCAAAGGCCGTCCAGCAGCTGTTCGGCGATACCGGTACGAACATCATCGGCACTCGTCACGGCGAGAAGCTGTTCGAGACTCTGATGACCCGTGAGGAGCGTCTGCGCAGCCAGGATATGGGCCATTATTTCCGTGTTGCTGCGGATAACCGTGACCTGAACTACGATAAGTTTGTCGTCAACGGCGAGGTACATACTATGGCAGACGAGTCCTACACCAGCCATAACACTACCCGTCTGGATGTGGAAGGCACTGTTAAGAAGATCCTGACCACCGAATATGTCCAGAACGCACTGAAGGGCATCCCGAATGTCTAAAGAAAAGTTGCTGCTGGTTGGTGCCGGCGGCTTTGGGCGCATAGTGGTGGAGCAGGCGATGCTCCAATATGACTGTGCCTTTGTGGATGATGGGCAACCTGTGGGCACTGACATCTGTGGCATTCCGGTGGTTGGCAGTCTTGCTGATTTGCCGGAGCTGCGGAAGGAGTACGGCTTGCTGGTGGTGGGTATCGGCAACAATCGGTTCCGGGCACAGGTGTATGAGAAGGCGAAAGTCCTTGGCTTTGCTTTTCCCAATATCGTTGCGCCCAGCGCCTACATTAGTCCGTACGCAAAGTTGGGCTGTGGCTGCGTGGTGCTACAAAATGCCTGTGTCCAGAATGGTGCATCTGTTGGTAACGGCGTTCTGTTAAATGCCGGAACAGAAGTCCACTGTGATGCAGCGGTAGGGGACTACGCCCTGATTTACACCAACAGCGTCATTCGCACTGGTGCGACTGTGGGCAACTTTACCCGCATCGGCAGCAACTGCACCATCTGCAATAACGCAACTGTGCCGGATGGCGCAGATATTCCGGACTGCACCGCAGTACATTAAAGAGGTGATAGGATGAACATTCTAGTCACAGGTGCCAAGGGCATGGTGGGAACCGCCCTGTGCAACAACCTGAAAAACATCCGAGATGGGAAAAATAAGACCCGCCCGGCGCTGAATATTGAAGAAATCTACGAGTATGACCTGAATTCCACCCCAGAAGAGCTGGACGGGTACTGCCGGAAAGCAGACTTTGTATTCAATCTGGCTGGTGTGAATCGCCCGGAAAACCCGGAAGACTTCATGAAGGGCAATTTCGGCTTTGCATCCGACCTGCTGAATTGCCTGAAAAAGCACAACAATAAGGCAACCATCATGTTGTCCTCTTCCATTCAGGCCACGCTGGCAGGTCGGTTTGGCAACAGCGAGTACGGCCGCAGCAAAAAGGCTGGCGAGGAACTGTTCTTCCAGTATGCTCAGGAGACGGGGGCAAAGGTTGCAGTCTACCGCTTCGTCAACCTGATGGGTCACAGCCGCCCCAAGTACAATAGTGCCGTCAGCACCTTCTGCTGGGCGGTCGCCAATGACGAGCCCTTCACTGTCAACGACCGCAGTACCGAGTTGGAACTGCTGTACATCGACGATTTGGTAGAGGGAATGTTTGACCTGCTGGAAGGCAAGGAGCAGCACTGTGAATTTGACGGTGTGGAGACTGTTCTGAAAGCAGACGGTCGCTACTGCTGCGTTCCCGTGACCCACAAGGTTACGCTGGGGGAAATTGTGGATCTGCTGCAGGAGTTCAAGACACAGCCGACTACGCTCATGATGCCCAAGATGCCGGATGGCTCCTTTGCTAAGAAACTGTACTCCCTGTACCTGACCTATCTTCCCACGGACAAGTTTAAGTACGCCCTTAAGATGAACGTGGACAACCGTGGTTCCTTTGCCGAGCTGGTACACACCGCCGATTGCGGGCAGGTGAGCATCAACATCAGCCGTCCCGGAATCACCAAGGGGCAGCACTGGCACAACTCCAAGTGGGAGCTGTTCATTGTGGTCGCCGGTCACGGCTTGATTCAGGAACGGAATATCAACACCGGGGAAACGGTGGAGTTTGAGGTTTCCGGGGATAAGATCGAGGCTGTCCACATGATTCCCGGCTGGACTCACAATATCATCAATCTGTCTGAAACAGAGAATCTGGTGACAGTGATGACCTGCAACGAAATCTTCAACCCGAACCACCCGGACACCTTCTTCGAGCCGGTGTGAGAGAAGCTGCTGGTTGACGTTAGGAGATTTTTATGGAACACAATTTTACATGGAAAAATGATGGGCGCACCAAGGTCATGATTGGCTGCGGCACCCGTCCGGAAATCATTCGGCTGGCTGCTGTCATCAAGCGCTGCCGGGAATACTTTGACTGCTGCGTGGTCTATTACAATCAGAACTGGGACAGAAACCTCTCCACCGTTTTCTGGGAGGATTTTGAACTGAAAAACACATTCGGAGAGTATGGTCCGGACATTCTGGTGCCCGTGGTTGGCGAGAATCTGGGTGTGACCTGCGGTAATATTCTGGGACGTAGCTATGAGCTTCTGTCTGAGTTGCAACCGGAGGGCTATCTGGTGCTGGGCGATACCAACTCCTGCCTGTCTGCCATCTCTGCCAAGCGGCTGCACATCCCCCTGTTTCACATGGAGGCTGGCAACCGCTGCAAGGATGAGTGCCTGCCCGAGGAAACCAACCGTCGCATCGTGGATGTGATCTCTGACGTGAATATGTGCTATTCCGAGTTCGCCCGGAAGTATCTGGCGGATACCGGCCTGCCCAAGGAGCGCACCTACCAGACCGGCTCTCCCATGGCGGAGGTGCTGCACATGAATCTGGAGAAGATCCAGAAAAGCGACGTGCTGGAGCGTCTGGGGCTGGAGAAGGATAAATATATTCTGCTGTCTGCCCACCGGGAGGAGAACATCGACTCTGAAAAGAACTTCCTGAGCCTGTTCACCGCTATCAACGCACTGGCAGAAAAGTACAATATGCCCATTCTCTACTCCTGCCATCCTCGCAGCAAGCACCGTCTGGAAAAGAGCGGCTTCCAGCTGGACCCTCGTGTCCGGGTCAACGAGCCGCTGGGCTTTAACGACTATAACAAGCTGCAAATGAACGCTCTGGCAATCGTCTCCGACTCCGGCACTCTGCCAGAGGAGAGCAGCTTCTATCTGTCCATCGGTCACCCCATCGCCGCCGTGTGCATCCGCACCAGTACGGAACGCCCTGAGGCGCTGGAAGCCGGTGATTTCATCCTAGCTGGCATCACTACCCGGGAACTGCTCAACGCCACCGATATGGCGATTGAAATGAAGAAGAAGGGCGTCCTGGGCAAGCCCTGCCCCGATTATGTGGACGAGACCGTGTCCATGAAGGTGGTTCGCATCATTCAGGGTTATGTAAATGTCGTTAATAAGATGGTGTGGAGAAAAGGGTAAGGGTGATAAAAATGGGTAAAACAGTATTCATTACCGGTGCATCCGGTTTTATCGGCTCCAACCTTGCCAAACGTATCCTGACCACTGAGCCGGATACCAAGGTCATTGGTCTGGACAACATGAACGATTATTATGACGTCCGCATCAAGGAGGCTCGTCTGGCGGAGCTTCAGAAGTTCGAGAACTACACCTTTATCAAGGGTAACCTTGCGGATAAGGCACTTATCAACAGCATTTTTGAGCAGTACCATCCGGATATTGTGGTTAATCTGGGTGCTCAGGCTGGTGTTCGCTACTCCATCACAAACCCGGATGCCTACATCGAGAGCAACATGATTGGCTTCTACAACATTCTGGAGGCCTGCCGCCATTATCCCGTGGAGCATTTGGTGTATGCATCTTCCAGCTCTGTCTACGGCAGCAACAAGAAGGTGCCCTACTCCACCGATGACAAGGTGGACAATCCGGTTTCTCTGTATGCGGCTACCAAGAAGTCCAACGAGCTGATGGCACACGCTTACTCCAAACTCTACAATATCCCCTCTACTGGTCTGCGGTTCTTCACGGTCTATGGCCCTGCTGGTCGTCCGGATATGGCATATTTTGGCTTTACCAATAAGCTGGTGAACGGCGAAACTATCAAAATCTTCAACTACGGCAACTGCAAGCGGGACTTTACTTATGTGGATGACATCGTGGAAGGCGTTGTCCGTGTGATGGCGAAAGCTCCTGAAAAGAAGAATGGCGAGGATGGTTTGCCCATTCCGCCCTATGCAGTCTACAATATCGGCAACTCCAACCCGGAGAACCTGCTGGACTTTGTGCAGATCCTGTCGGAGGAGCTGGTGCGTGCCGGTGTACTCCCTGCGGACTATGACTTTGAGGCTCACAAGGAGCTGGTTCCCATGCAGCCCGGTGACGTGCCTGTGACCTTTGCTGACACTGAGCCGTTGGAGCGTGACTTCGGTTTTAAGCCCCATACCCCACTGCGTGAAGGCCTGCGGAAGTTTGCTGAGTGGTATAAAGAGTTCTATATGGAATAAGAAGAGAGGGGAAGACTATGAAAATCGCAGTTGCAGGTACTGGCTATGTCGGTTTGTCTATTGCCACGCTGTTGTCCCAGCACCATGAGGTCATGGCAGTGGACATTATCCCGGAGAAGGTTGACCTCATCAATCATAAGAAGTCCCCAATTCAGGACGAGTACATTGAAAAGTATCTGGCAGAAAAGAACTTAAATCTGACTGCCACGCTGGATGCTGAAGCTGCCTATAAGGATGCGGATTTTGTAGTTATTGCAGCACCTACTAACTATGACAGCAAGAAAAACTTCTTTGATACTTCTGCAGTAGAAGCTGTCATCAAGCTGGTGATCCAGTATAATCCTGATGCCATCATGGTCATCAAGTCCACGATTCCGGTCGGATTCACGGCTTCTGTGCGTGAAAAGTACCACTGCGACAACATCATTTTCAGCCCGGAGTTCCTGCGGGAGTCTAAAGCTCTGTACGACAATCTGTACCCGAGCCGTATCATTGTGGGTACTGATGTGGATAACGCTCGCCTGGTGAAGGCTGCCAACACCTTTGCAGGCCTGCTCCAGGAAGGTGCAATCAAGGAGAATATCGACACCCTGATCATGGGCTTTACGGAAGCCGAGGCTGTTAAGTTGTTTGCCAACACTTATCTGGCTCTGCGTGTCAGCTATTTCAACGAGCTGGATACCTATGCGGAGATGAAGGGACTGAATACGCAGCAAATTATCAAGGGTGTGTGCCTTGATCCTCGTATTGGTGATCAGTACAACAACCCAAGCTTTGGCTACGGCGGTTACTGCTTGCCCAAGGACACCAAGCAGCTTCTGGCCAATTACGCTGATGTGCCGGAGAACCTGATTGAAGCAATCGTGGAGTCTAACCGTACCCGAAAAGACTACATTGCTGACCGTGTGCTGGAGATCGCTGGCGCATATGAAGCGAACGAGGCTTATGATCCTAGCAAGGAACACAATGTGGTGGTTGGTGTATATCGCCTGACCATGAAGTCGAACTCCGATAACTTCCGTCAGTCTTCCATTCAGGGCGTTATGAAGCGCATCAAGGCAAAGGGCGCAACGGTCATCATCTATGAGCCGACGCTGGAGAATGGTTCTACCTTCTTTGGCAGTGAAGTCGTGAATGATCTGGCGGAATTCAAGAAGCGCAGTCAAGCCATTATTGCCAACCGCTACGATAGCTGTTTGGACGATGTTCAGGAGAAAGTATACACGCGCGATCTGTTTCGCAGAGACTAGTTTAGCGCTGAGGCATCTTAGTCGGCATGTACTATTAAATTTGCAGAAAAATGGTTTTTGCAGACAAAGCGAAAGTTGATTTCCTCATTTCCACATATATTTTCCTACTATAAAACCAGCATTTCAAGGTTGTACTTGCTTGACGAATTAAGATGGCATGAAGGAAGGAATAATCCAAAATCTCCGAAATGACCTGAAGGAGTACATTTTATATGGTGGATATTAAACGAAAACTTCAAAAGATGTCAGAGAGTGCGAAGTCGGCGATTGTCTATACACTGTCTACAGTCTTTTCAAGAGGATTGGCGATTATAACAGTTCCAATCTTCACCAGACTGATGACAACAGATCAAATTGGCGAAGTTAACCTGTACAATTCATGGTATTCCCTGATAAGTGTTGTTACAACGCTCTCGTTGACATCGGGTGGCTATTCAGTGGCAATGAAGGAGTATCCGGATAAGAGAGACCAGTACCAATCTTCTGTGCTGTCACTGACATCTTTGATTGCTCTTATTATTGCCATCATATATTTTATTACTCCTGATTTTTGGAGTAGATTGTTGGGACTGCCAAATGGATTGATGGTTTTGATGTTGATTGGATTCCTAGTGGCCCCGGCTCGTGATTTTTGGCTGGCACGTCAAAGATACGAATATAAATATAAGTTATCAGGATGCGTAACGATAGGATCTGCGATATTGGCATCAGTATTGTCAGTTGTTGCAGTGCTTGGCGCAAATAGCGTTGGACATGAGAATATTGCAGAGGTACGACTTTACGCAAACTATCTCGTTGTATATGGTGTGGCTGCAGTAATTTGGGTGTGCCTGTTTTGGAAGGGAAAGACACTGTACAATAAAGAATATTGGAAGTTGTCTTTATCTCTAAGCATTCCGCTTATTGGATATTCAATAGCCGCACAAATTCTAAGTGTATCTGACCGAATGATGATTAGTCAGATGGTAAATAATAGTGCAGTTGGAATTTATAGTACCTTGTATACAGTGAGTTCGCTGTCCTTGATGCTTTGGCAGGCAATTCACGCTTCTTTTGTTCCGTATCTATTTCAGAATATAGAGAGCAATGTAAAAGGTATAAAGAGGATATCGTCTCAAATTATGCTTTTGTATGCAGTGATGGCAGTGATGATGACCTATATGGCACCGGAAATTGTTAGAATACTCGCAACAGAAGAATATTATGAGGCTATCTATATTATGCCGCCGATTGCTGCGGGAGTCTTCTTCACGGCATTTGCCAATATTTATTCGGATATAGCTGTGTACTACAAGAAAACACAGTATGTGATGTATCCGGCAGTGATTGCAGCTGTGGCAAATCTTGTGTTAAACTACATCTTTATCAATGCCTATGGATATATGGCTGCGGCATATACAACGCTGTTCTCTTATATTCTGATGGCACTCTTCCAAGGAATTTGGGCTAGAAAATTGTGCAAAGAGAATGGTATTGCGGAATCTTCTGTTTTTGAAGATAGAAAACTAATATTACTCGCATGTGTAACAACGGTTCTGTGTTTGCTTGGTATAGCTTTGTATAATTTCTATATTATCCGGTATTTGATTATTGTACTTATGGCAGTGCTGAGTATAGTTTTTTATAAGAAATACAAAACAGCCAAGAAAAACTGATGTAAAATAGGCCATGTGTCCTCAAGCACATGGCTGTGCTGCTCATATATGCTACCTCTCCGTGGTGAGCAGTAGGCAACGGATCTCTATCCGGCTAAAGCATGTGATTGTCAATTCACTCTTTGGATGAGGAAAAACTATAATGGGAAAGTATTTTGGAACCGATGGCTTCCGTGGCGAAGCTGGAATTACATTAACGGCAGATCATGCCTATAAGGTAGGCCGCTTCTTAGGCTGGTACTATAACGCTTTGCGTGAGCGCAACGGCAACAACGAGCCTGCACGCATTGTAATCGGCAAGGACACCCGCCGTAGCTCTTATATGTTCGAGTACAGTCTGGTCGCTGGCCTGACCGCCTCCGGCGCAGACTCTTACCTGCTGCACGTCACGACCACCCCGTCTGTGGCGTACATTGCTCGTGTAGACGACTTCGACTGTGGCATCATGATCTCTGCCAGCCACAACCCCTATTACGATAACGGCATCAAGCTGATCGACTGCTATGGCGAGAAGATGCCCGAGGAGATTTTACTGTTGGTGGAGGACTACATCGACGGCAAGCTCCATGTGTTCGACAAGGACTGGCCGGAGCTGCCTTTCGCTCACCGGGAACACATTGGCTGCACGGTGGACTATGTGTCCGGCCGCAACCGCTATATGGGCTACCTGATCAGCCTCGGTATCTACTCTTTCAAGGGTGTCAAGGTTGGTCTGGACTGCGCCAACGGTGCAAGCTGGAATATCGCTAAGTCTGTTTTTGACGCTCTGGGCGCAGATACCTACGTCATCAACAACAAGCCCAACGGTACGAATATCAATAACAATGCTGGATCTACTCACATTGAGGGCTTGCAGAAGTTCGTGGTAGAGAAGGGTCTGGATGTTGGTTTCGCCTATGACGGCGATGCTGATCGTTGCCTGTGTGTGGATGAAAAGGGTAATGTGATCACTGGCGACCATATCCTGTACATCTACGGCTGCTACATGAAGGAGCGCGGCAAGCTGCTGACCAATACTGTCGTTACCACGGTCATGTCCAACTTTGGTCTGTATAAGGCTTTTGATGAGAAGGGTATTGGCTACGCTAAGACCGCTGTGGGCGACAAGTATGTTTACGAGTATATGGCTAAGAACGGCTGCCGTATCGGCGGTGAGCAGAGTGGTCATATCATCTTCTCCAAGTACGCCAGCACCGGTGATGGTATCCTGACCAGCCTGAAGATGATGGAGGTCATGCTGGCAAAGAAGCTGCCCATGAGCAAGCTGGCTGAGCCCCTGAAGATCTACCCGCAGGTGTTGGAGAATGTTCGTGTGACCGATAAAAAGGCTGCACAGGACGACGAAGCAGTGCAGGCAGCAGTCAAGGCCGTAGCCGAGGCACTGGGTGACACTGGCCGTATCCTTGTCCGTGAATCTGGTACGGAGCCTGTTGTGCGTGTGATGGTGGAAGCCCCTGACCATGATACCTGCCAGAAGTATGTGTCTCAGGTTGTAGAAACCATTAAGAGCAGAGGCTACGGAGTTTAATTCACAGAGCATCTCGGTGGTGTTCTCGCTTTCGGAAAAGGTGGCTTAGTCATCATCAAAACCATTCCACCCCTATAAAAATCTCCTCAGCATCCTCCAATTTTGACCAATCAAGGTATTGCCCACATCGATGGCAGTACCCTTGGTATTCTCGCTCTATGCAGACATCGCACGGACAGACGGAGAATATGTTTTCATCTCGATAAATGCGTACTGCGGTTACCGTTCTGGGTAGACGGTATGTAGGGGAGAGCAACAGATCAATGATGATGTGGGCAAGAGTTGGTTTTGTTGGACACTCCATCCATTCCTCATCGTCAAAATCTGAATCATCCTCTTGTGGGTCAGCATCAATCGCATGCAGATAAGTGCTGATTTTCGAGGAAATAGTTTTAAGGATAGCAGATTTCTTGAGCAATGTTTTCATTATAATCACCTCCGCATTTAAGCATAGATGATTATTTGACTGCGGTGTTGTATTTTGGCTTGCTACCCTTGAAAAACACCAGTTTTTAGTATAGTATAGTATAGTATAAGGCTGTGGGAAGGTTCTCACAGCTTTGCCGCTCGAAACTTTGCACACCTCTACGCGGTGGGCGGCAGGCAACACATGAGAATGTGGCTGAGATGCAATGATAATCATAACGCATATATATGGATGCGCAAGATCTTCCGGAGGATCTATGAGACTGAAAAGCGTTGAAGTAGAGAACTTTAGAGCAATAAAAAAATGCTCGATACGTTTTAATGAGCTGACTGCATTGGTTGGCGAAAACAATTCGGGAAAGACAGCAATCCTTAGGGCGTTAAACAGTGTGTTCAATTATGAATATGAGGAAAATGATTTTATTAATGGAGCACATCGCTATGCACCGAGGACAGTCACAAAAATCAAGGTGCATTTTTGCGACTTGCCGGCAGAAGACTTTTATCGCGAAATATCTGGTGAGGATCATGAACTTCACTTAAGGTTTATATATAATTATAGCAAGTCGAGTGGAGGCCGGAAACTTTATGTGGAAGTGAATGGTGAGAAGAAAAACTTAGAGCCGGACAAATTAGGAAAAATAAAGCAAGACATTGATTTTATTTATATACCAGCTAATCGTAGTTCTAGAGACATTGAATGGGATGAGCACACGGTTTTTTCAAGGCTAGTGATGCATTATCTCGACGATTACACAAGGAATAGTGATAGACTTTCTCCGAAGGTAATTGAAGCAGGAGATAAAATCATAGATAGGGTTCTTCCGCAACTCGCAAGAGATCTTACAGCTCTTAATATGTGCGAGGATGTTGGAAAGTATCAATTTAATTTCAAACAATCAATAGATTATAGGATTTTTTTGGATAAACTAGGACTTGAAATTATTAATCCGGAAGAAACGCAGTCCTTGCCAGTATCAGAATACGGAAGTGGAATAAAAAGTCTTACTGTTATAGCATTGCATAGAATGCTTGCACAATTGGGCAACACTTCGATTGTGCTTGGAATAGAAGAACCGGAAACTAATCTCCACCCGCAAGCGCAAAGAATGTTGATTAACTCTTTGAAAACAGGAAGACAAACCTGTGAAACTCAGGCTATATTTGCAACACATAGCACAGTAATTGTTGATGCCTTGGATCATGATGATATTGTGCTGGTACGAAAAGTTAGAGATGAAAATCGGGGTTCACATTCTGAAGCAAAGCAACTTCCAACAACATTTTGGGAAGATCATGATATACAAGAGTTAAAGCATTATAATTTCTTCAGATATCGTAACAGTGATTTTTTCTTCGCAAGGTATGTGATATTGACAGAAAGCACGACGGATGCACAGGTTATTGAGAAACTGTTGAATCAGGGAAATACCAACAAACTATATTATGTTAGCATAGTGAATCTAGATGGAGTCAAGAACATTCGATATCCGTTTTTTCTTTTGCACGATTTAGGAATTCCTTTCTGCGCCGTTGTTGATAAAGATTTTTTTACGACATATAAACATGGTAGCCTAGATGCAAGTCGAAATGGAAATAACTACTTGCCTGAGTATAGCGGAGAAGTGTCAAACAATAAAGTGATTCAGTTCTTGTTTGACACTGATGAAAAAAAGGATGAACTAAAGAATTACTTGGGAAAGTCCTATTCGCAGTTTTTTGAGTATGTTAAAAGATACGGATTGCTTTCCATGCAGTACTGTTTGGAAATGGATCTTGTTGCAAATGAAAAAACAAGAAATGCATACTATAATCAATATAATCTTCAAGGGGATGCACGAACAAATAAGGCTCTACTTATGGATAGGAAAAAGACAATTAAAGATCCAACAAATTTGTTGCCTGTTGTGGATTCGGTTGCGCCGAGAGATTATCCTATCAGCTTGAAGAAAATAAGGCATGAACTTTCTGAGAGAATAGCAAAGCTGTAATGCATATTGTACTTGGACTTATACCGTGCTATACTAACATCAAATCTTACATAATCTTATCGGAGGCATCATCCTATGCCCAGAACCAAAGGCGGCAAGAACCGTGTTACCGCATCTACCGACTTCGATGCTCAAATCGCAAAGTTGCAGAAAGACAAGGCGACGCTCGAAGAAGGTCTTTCCAAGACTGTCGCCCAGATTGAAGAGCTAAAGACCGACATAAAGTCCTTGCGTGAAAATCTAAAGCCGCAGAAGGCGGAAATCAAGCAGACTGAAAAGAAAATCGCAAAGCTGGAGGCCAAGAAGGCTGCCGCTGAGGCGAAGGCTGCCGAGGCTGCTAAAAAGGTTGAAGCCGAAGCTGTGCTGAAAAAGCTGCTGGCGTCCGGCATGACGGCGGATGAGATACTTGAAAAGCTGAAATAAAGCAATACACCGTGTGGACTGAACATCTGGAAGTTTGCACGGTGTATTTGGAGTGCGTCATATAGTTTGTGACGGAAATAAAAGAAATGGAGTGTACGAAAATGAAGTTATCAAACCCCTAAAATGCCCTAAAATGAAAAAGTAATTGCAACCAAAGACAGAGAAA
>NZ_QULS01000018.1:0-42408 GCF_003482185.1 Faecalibacterium sp. OM04-11BH | reverse complement strand
AGATGAGGTTCAATGGACTGCAATGAGTATTTCATTCAAGCGATACACGCGCGCGCAAGCCCGGCGGAGGGAGAAAACCATCAAAACCGGAGTATAGTGCAGCCAAGAACCTAGCACAGCAGATGAAAGCGGCTGCCGACCTTTATACGGACAAAATGAGCCTGCAAGCCATCGCGGACGCACTGTCCCTCAACCCTATCAAGGTTCGCAAACTGCTCATCACGGCCGGGGTGTACGAGTCGGATATAGCGGAGAGGGTGAAGCACTGCTTTTATAAATATATAGAAACCCAAAGCTATAAGGATGCAGTCCTCTCCACCGCATCAGAGCTCAAGCTGTCCAAAGCCTCCGTCACCTCGTACCTGCCATATAAAAAGGGCGTGTATTTTCCGGGCACAACCTCAACAGAGAAGATCAGTGTAGGAGCAGAGCGGCAGCGGAGATATCGGGCAACGAAAAAGTTGCGAGCAACGCCGACAGAGGAACAGTTGTGGGAAGTTGTCCTGATGTATCAAAAAGTGCGTTTTAAAACCTATTCCGGCCTGCCATTCTCTTATGAAATACGAAAAGGCAGAAGCGGCGAATACACAAAGGAGCTCTGGATCGACCGCCGGGAAAACAGCAAAAGTCTGGCGTGGAGCTCGGTGTTGCTGGCGCTGGGCAATGTAAAAGAGGTCGGAGCAGTGGTAGACCGTCCGAAAGCGCTGGGTGATATCCGGGGCATAACCTACATATACGGAATGTTCTATCGGTTTGGACTGATCGATATTCCAGAAATGGCGAAGGAAAGGCGCAGGAAGCGAGTTGCTGGGGGAGATTCAGAGAACGGAAAATAGTTGAAAAGCGAAAATTTCCTTCTGGAAAGGTGACGCAGCTGGCGGTATGTGGTATACTGGGTCAGAATAATGGCTTCGCTGCCAGAAAACTTAAAACGTAATAGGTGATATAGTAATGACAGTTCTCTATATAATTAAGGCGTTACTGAACGATCCCATCATTCAGAGCTACCTCATTAGTTGTGGGGCGAGTGCCTCTTGGGATGCAATGAAACTTCTTGGAAAAAAGGGTGATGATACGCTTGAAAATCAACTGTATGGGGTGCTATCAGAAACATTTGAACGATTTGCTGACTGTATGAAGCTTGAATATGACGAGCAGCTCGTCATGGACTCCTTTCTGCATAACATAAACAATACAGAGGACTTTGGAAACCAGGCTAAGGTATTATCGGATACATTAAACGTTTCAATCGGCAATGAGCAACTAAAACGATGGAACGCTATTTTTGTAGAAGTGTGCTCAAAACCAAAATATCAATGGCTCTACAACAAACTCTCGGCAAATTTTGAAATCGCCAAATTAAACGATAGAAACTACGAATGGATGACAGAGTGCATGGAGGAAAACTTCTGCAAGATCCAATGCGAGAAATTACAAAAATTACCGCCGTTGTTTGACGACATCGGAGTAGAACTGGACAAAACGTGTTGGTATACCATCAAGGTCCTGATTTATGAAATCGTATTTAATGCGAAGGAGCACGGAAAAGCGCAGAAGTGCTTCGTACAAATCACAAAAAACTCCATTGCTGTTTTCGACGATGGAACGGAATTTGATCCTCAGGAGATGAAGCAGCGTGAAGAATGCCATGGCGGTGCAATGGCATTGCAGGACGTGATGGAGAACTATCCGGAAATCGTGTTGAAAAGCACCTATGCCAATGGACTGAACCGCTTTGAAATGATATTCCCGAATGAGGTTTTTGATGTAAACCAGATGAGCGAAATTGTGATACCAGATTTATACTACATGAGAGGAGAAGTTCAACTGAAGTACCCTGAGGGCAAGTTTCGATATTACTTCATCGATATTGGCGAAATACCAACGGGACAAAGAGGTGAATTGTTTGCAACATACAGTGGAATTGCTGTTTTGGTAGAAAAACTTCAGAATAACATCGAGAAACTGACAGAGGATAGCGAGATATTTGTGCGTTTTCCGAACACATCAAGGCCTGACTATAAGAAGGTATATTCTATGATGGCCCGAGTGCTGTGGGGGCGAATGATGCCAGGGAAAATAAAGATATCGCTGAGCCCGGCCTCGTTGGAAACAGAGATGGAGTGAATGAAGGAATTTCATAAGTTGTTCTATATCGAACAAATGCCTCCCTTCTCCAACCACAGCTTTCAAAATCACTTCCGGTGAAATTATAGTAAAAGAAGCGCAGGGAAGAGCAGAAGCTGAGCAACTAAATAGCGTAAATCAGAAACGATTAAGGCAATCTGCACATCAAGACACCTTCAATCGCTTCAAAATTTATTCTTCAAAAATTAGCAATAACCCATCACTCAATTCCGTCCATCAATGCACCAACAAAATCATTATCCACCTCATCACACCCACCCTGAGGAGTGCATCTGGGCAGGGCGAACGCCCCGGCGGGAGCCCCGGGCCCCGGACGCTCCGAAGAGTGAGCACGATATCACATGAAAATCCATACGCAAAAAAGTGCGGAAATGCAAAAAAATCCCAAAACAAAAAATTACGAAAGAACTTGAAAACAACGTTGAAACGTGGTATAATTTTGGTACGAACAAGCCGGTTTTGGTACGACAACGGTATGCTGTGGTACTGTAACTGTTGTTTCGAAATTATGAACGATCACAAAAAAATCGTGAAAATTTAGCGTAGCTACGATGACACCTATCAGGTTCAGGTCGTGTCTTGGTACGACAACGAGAACTCCTACACCTCTCAGATGGTCCGTACCATTAAGTACTTCGCTGAGAACTGCTAATTGCGTTCCTACGCTCAAAAGTGCTTGAGGTGCTGTGCCGAATGACGGCTGATAACGGCTTTGCCGGTACGAATATGCTGTGATCGGCGCGACAACAGGATATTGAGTTCAACACCCTTTCTTTTGCGGGATTCCGTGAGAGGAAGGGTGTTTTTTATCTGCTTGCAGGGAGAAAATCCAAAGAAAGGATGATTTGCTCTGAGAATTGTGCTATACTGAACTTACAGCGTCCCGGAGCCGATGTACCATGCGGACGACATTGCTTCTCTTTGCAGGGAGCATCAGGCAACAGGGAAAAGCATATACACTATAAAAAGTTCGCTTTTGGAAACGAGGTAATCAAGAATGGGAAAGTATTTTGGAACCGATGGCTTCCGTGGGGAAGCGGGCATTGATCTGACCGCTGACCATGCCTACAAGGTTGGCCGTTTTCTGGGCTGGTATTATAACGCTCTGCGCGAGCGCAACGGCAACAACGAGCCTGCCCGCATCGTCATTGGCAAGGACACCCGTCGCAGCTCCTATATGTTCGAGTACAGTCTGGTGGCTGGTCTGACTGCTTCCGGCGCAGACGCCTACCTGCTGCACGTCACCACCACCCCGTCTGTGGCCTACATCGCCCGTGTGGATGACTTCGACTGCGGCATTATGATCTCTGCCAGCCACAATCCGTTCTATGATAACGGCATCAAGCTCATCGACTGCTACGGTGAGAAGATGCCCGAGGCGACCCTGCTATTGGTGGAGGACTACCTTGACGGCAAACTCCATGTGTTTGACAAGGACTGGCCGGAACTGCCCTTTGCACACCGGGAGCACATCGGCTGCACCGTGGACTATGTGGCAGGCCGCAACCGCTACATGGGCTACCTGATCTCTCTGGGTATCTACTCCTTCAAGGGCATTAAGGTCGGTCTGGACTGCGCCAACGGCTCTAGCTGGAATATCGCTAAGTCCGTGTTTGACGCTCTGGGCGCTGACACCTACGTCATCAACAACAAGCCCAATGGTCTGAACATCAACAATAATGCTGGTTCTACCCATATCGAGGGCTTGCAGAAGTTCGTGGTAGAGAACGGTCTGGACGTTGGCTTTGCCTTTGATGGCGATGCTGACCGCTGCCTGTGCGTGGACGAGAAGGGCAACGTCATTACCGGTGACCACATCCTGTACATCTACGGCTGCTACATGAAGGAGCACGGCGAGCTGATGAACAACACCGTGGTCACCACGGTCATGTCCAACTTTGGCCTGTACAAGGCCTTTGACGAGCAGGGCATCGGCTACGCAAAGACCGCCGTGGGCGACAAGTACGTCTACGAATACATGGCTAAGAACAGCTGCCGGATCGGCGGCGAGCAGAGCGGCCACATCATCTTCAGCAAGTACGCCAGCACCGGTGACGGCATCCTGACCAGCCTGAAGATGATGGAAGTTATGCTGGCGAAGAAGATGCCCATGAGCAAGCTGGCCGAGCCGCTGAAGATCTACCCGCAGGTGCTGGAAAATGTCCGCGTGACCGATAAAAAGGCCGCGCAGAACGACCCGGCGGTGCAGGCGGCCGTCAAGGCTGTGGCAGAAGCACTGGGCGATACCGGCCGCATTCTGGTGCGCGAGTCCGGCACCGAGCCGGTAGTCCGCGTGATGGTGGAAGCTCCCGACCACGATACCTGCCAGAAGTACGTTTCTCAGGTGGTGGAGGTCATCAAGGGCAAGGGTTACGCCGTCTGAGACGGAACACTGCGGCAGATGTTGCCCGTGCACCAAAATGCGGGCGGCAGATGCTCTGTGTGGCGTGATCCTGCATCTTTTTGTTGACAAATCCGCACTTTTTGCGTATGATAAAGGTAACACTGAAAATTGTGTCAAATTGGCTGTGAAGAGAAGAGTACGCACCGTCTGCGCCTGACAGAAAGCCCGAAGGATGGAACCGGGCAGGCCGCGCGGTGCCGAAGATGGTCTTGGAGCCGCGCAGGTGAACAATGAGCCTGCGACGGGGTGCGCCCGTTACCGCGCAAAGGCCGGTTTTTGCCGGCTAAAGGCTGCGTCCGCAAGGGCGCAGCGAAGCAAGGTGGTACCACGAAGGTTCAGCGCTCTCGTCCTTGTCCGGTTATACCCGGCAGGGCGGGAGCGCTTTTTGCTTGCAGAACCAAAAGAAAGGAAGATAGAACCCCATGAGCGAACACAAGACATTTTATATCACCACCCCCATCTATTACCCCAGCGATAAGCTGCACATCGGCCACAGCTACACCACCGTGGCATGTGATGCGCTGGCCCGCTTCAAGCGGATGCAGGGCTACGACGTCATGTTCCTGACCGGCACCGATGAGCACGGCCAGAAGATCCAGGATAAGGCTGCCGATGCAGGCGTCACCCCCAAGGAGTATGTGGACAAGATCGTGGCCACTGTCAAGGATCTGTGGAAGCTGCTGGACGTCAGCTACGACCGCTTTATCCGCACCACCGATGACTACCACATGGAAAGCTGCCAGAAGATTTTCACCAAGCTGTACGAGCAGGGCGATATCTACAAGGGCGAGTACATCGGCCACTACTGCAAGCCCTGCGAGAGCTTCTGGACGGACAGCCAGTTGGTGGACGGCAAGTGCCCGGACTGCGGCCGCGAAGTCTACGATGCCCACGAGGAGGCCTATTTCTTCAAGACCAGCAAGTACGCCGACCGCCTGCTGAAGCTCTACGAGGAGAATCCCCAGTTCATCCAGCCTGAGAGCCGCAAGAACGAGATGATCGCCTTCATCAAGCAGGGTCTGCAGGACACCTGCGTTTCCCGTACCTCGGTCAAGTGGGGCATTCCCGTGCCCTTCGACCCCAAGCACACCATGTACGTCTGGGTCGATGCTCTGAGCAACTATATCTCCGCACTGGGCTATGGCAACGAGACCTATCACGATTACGATAAGTTCTGGCCGGCCGATCTGCACATGGTGGGCAAGGAGATCCTGCGCTTCCACACCATCTTGTGGCCTGCCATGCTGATGGCACTGGATCTGCCGCTGCCCAAGCGGGTGTTCGGCCACGGCTGGCTGCTGATGAACGGCGGCAAGATGTCCAAGTCTGTGGGCAACGTGGTAGACCCTGTTATCCTGTGCAACCGCTACGGCGTGGACGCCATCCGCTACTTCCTGCTGCGCGAGATCCCCTTTGGCAACGATGGTATGTTCACCAACGAGGCACTGATCAACCGCATCAACAGTGATCTGGCGAACGATCTGGGTAACTTGCTCAGCCGCACCGTGGCCATGTGCGAAAAGTACTTCGGCGGCACTGTGCATAACGTGGCCGGTACCGAGGCCATCGACACCGAGCTGGAGACCATGGTCAGCGAGTTGACCGCCAAGGTCACTGCCGATATGGATGACCTGACCATCCCGCAGGCACTGATGGAGATCTTTGCGGTCATCCAGCGCGCCAACAAGTATATCGACGAGACCGCACCCTGGGCACTGGCAAAGGACGAAGCAAACAAGCAGCGTCTGGAGAGCGTGCTGTACCACCTGTGTGAGGCACTGCGCGTGTGCGGCATCCTGCTGAACGCCTACCTGCCCACCACTGCTCCCAAGATGATGGAGCAGCTGGGTCTGGACGCTTCTGCATTGGATCTGACCAAGACCACCTACGGCGCACAGCAGACCTATACCGTGCATAAGGGCGAGGCACTGTTCCCCCGCATTGACGTGGCTAAGGAAATCGCCCACCTGAAAGAAGAGGACGAAAAGCGCAAGGCCGCTGCCGCTGCTGCCAACAAGGCCAAGGAGGAAGCCGAGAAGAAGGCTGCCGCCCCCGCAGAGGAGAGCACCGTGGACTTCACCCATGAGGAAGAGATCGACTTTGACACCTTCTGCAAGGTGGAGCTGCGCGTGGCCGAGGTGCGCGCCTGCGAGAACCTGAAGGAGAGCAAGAAGCTGCTGCACCTCACCGTTTTTGACGGCGAGCGGGAGCGCTGCATCCTGTCCGGCATTGCCAAGTGGTTCAAGCCGGAGGATCTCATTGGCAAAAAGCTGGGCATCGTGTGCAATCTGGCACCCCGTCCCATGCTCAAGGGCAAGTACGTCAGCGAGGGTATGATCTTCGCTGCCGATACCGCCGACGGCGGCTGCTCCATTGCTTTCTACGGTGACGATACCCCCGTGGGCAGCCGCATCCACTAAGTGAGGAGTATCATGTCTGACAATACAGCCGTCCGTGCGGCAAAGTTGGATAAGATCTTCGGCACGCCGGTGTGCGCCGTGCTGCTGGCCATCTTCTGCAATGTCCTGTGGGGCTCGGCCTTTCCGTTCATCAAGCTGGGCTACCGCCTGTTCTCCATCGACTCCGGCAACACCGCCTCCATCTTCTGTTTTGCAGGGGTGCGGTTCATGCTGGGCAGCGTGCTGGTGCTGCTGGGCAGCATTCTGCTGCAGGGAAAAGCACCCCGCTTGCCCCGGGGCAGGGTAGCAGCCGAGTGCTGCGCGCTGGGCTTGTGGCAGACCACGGCACAGTATGCGTTCTACTATATCGCTGTGGCCATGCTCACCGGCGCGTTTGGCGGCATCCTGAACAGCACTCAGAGCTTTCTGGGCGTCATCTTTGCCCACTTTATCTACGGCAATGCGGACCGCATGACCCCGGCAAAAACGCTGGGCTGCGCGGTGGGCTTTGCGGGCGTGCTCATCGGTACCCTTGGCAACCACGGCAGCGGCAGCGGCTGGGGCGTGTTCTGCATGATGGCGGCGACCGTCATCTTCACTCTGTCCGGCCCGTGGAACAAGTCGGTCACCAAAAAGGCCGACAGCTTTGCTGTCTGCTTCCTGAACCTGTTTGTGGGTGGGCTGGCACTGTTTGTGCTGGGCACTGTCATGGGCGGCCGTCTCCATGTGCAAAGCGCACTGGCTGCGGTGGTCATGCTGTATCTGGCCTTCATCTGCGGCGCAGGCTATATCTTGTGGGCGCTGCTGATGAAGAACAACCCGGTCAGCCGCATCGCCATCTTTGGCTTCGTCAACCCGGTGGTCAATGTGCTGCTGAGCGCCGTGCTCAACGGCGAGCCGCTGTTCCGCTGGCAGTATCTGGCGGCGCTGGTGTTCGTGTGCGTGGGCATCTGGCTGGTGAATAAAGCCCCCGCCAAAAAGGAGAAGGTATGACCGGACCTATTTTTGACACCCACGCCCATTACAGTTCCCGCGCCTTTGACGCCGACCGCATTGCACTGCTGGACAGCCTGCCCGACAAGGGTGTGGTAGGTGTGTGCGAGCAGGCCACCCACTCCGGGGATGCGCCCCGGGTGCTGGAGCTGGCGCACCGCTACCCGTGGGTGGTGGCAGCTATTGGCATCCACCCGGAAAGCCTGTTGCCCGCTGCCGACTGCGGCGAGGAAGGCCCTGCGCCCACGGTGTCGGTGTACGGCGGCGATTGGGCCGCCGAGATGCGGGCGCTGATGCCCTACTACAACGACCCTAAAGTGGTAGCGGTAGGGGAGTGCGGGCTGGACTATCACTGGCCAGTGCCCAAGGACGCCCAGCTGGCGCTGTTTGAAGCCGAGATCCGGCTGGCGCTGGAACTGGACAAGCCTATCATCGTGCACGACCGGCAGGCGCACGCAGACGTCTACGCGCTGCTCAAAAAGTATCGCCCCAAGGGCATCGTGCACTGCTATTCCGGCAGCGCCGAGGATGCCGTGCAGCTGGCGGCGCAGGGGCTATATATCGGGTTTGGCGGTGCCTGCACCTTTAACGGTGCCAAGAGCGCAGCCAAGGCTATCGAAGCCCTGCCGCTGGATGCCATCGTGCTGGAGACCGACTGCCCCTACATGGCACCGGAGCCGGTGCGCGGCACCCGCTGCGACAGCTCTCTCATCCGCTATGTGGGCGCGTATATCGCCCGGCGCAAGGCATTGGAGCCGGAAGAGGTGTTCCGCACCACCGCCGCAAACGCCCGCCGGGTGTTCGGGCTGTAACCGTTTTTCCGCAGGTCGCGGGGCAAAGCGCTCCGCTTCTGAATAAAAAGCTGATTTATTGAAAACGATAAGAATAAGGAGATCACTATTATGAAGGCACGTATTCCCAAACACCGCGAGTTCATCATCAACTTCCCCGACAGCATCGACCAGAACAAGGCCAACGAGGGTTGGGCAAAGCTGCAGCAGATCGTGGAGGACTACAAGAAGGCACACAACGGCGCTTCTGTTTACGCTCCCACCTTCATCGAGGACTGCGAGCCCGAGGTCAAGAAGCTGCAGGAAGAGTACGGTTTTGAGTACACCGTGGAGTTCGTTCAGTAAGTTCAGCATCGCCTGATAGTAAAAGGGTCATTGCACAAACCGTGCAATGACCCTTTTTGCGTAAGCCCATCTCATAAAATGGCATCCCAGAGCGTCCGCAGATGTGCCGTATTACACCTCGTAGTCCAGACAGACGCGGTTTTTGTAGTAGGGGCGTACCTTGCTGTTTGCCACTGCCACATGCGCCGGGTGGGTGGAGTAGCCCTTGAGCGCCTCGGCGCTCTCAAAGGTGGTATCCAGCATCAGGTCGGCGTTGGAGGAGGGGAGAGCATCAATGTTGACATGGATGTCCACAAGCCCCGGAATCTTGCCGGAAAGGCTTTCCAGACCCTCTTTGATGCCAGCCTTGACGGCGGATTTTTCCTCGGCGGACAGCTCGTCCTTCAGCTGCCAGAGAATAACGTGCTTGACCATAACAAAAAACCTCCTGCGTTTTTTCTCATTGTAACAGGGCGAGAAAGAATCCGCAAGAGGGAAGCTGCAAAGTCTTATTTGGGTGCGAACAGCAGTACCACCAAAAGCACAGCACAGAGCACCGAAACTACGATGCCCTCCAGCCGGGTCAGCCGGATATACTCTTCCGTAGGCTCTGGCACCTGCGTGTACCACCTGCGGGAACGCAAGGCAATGACGTTCTCCGGTTGCAGTGCCATAAAAATGCCGAACCCGATGCCGAAAAGCGCGACCAAGATCGATAAGATGACTTCCATGGAAACCCCTCACTTTTTGTTTTTGTCGTCCCTGCTCAGGGTATAGCACAAATGTGAGATCAGCAGAGCAACACTGAACACAAGCGCCGCCACCATCAAAATGGAGTGCAGCGGCTCGACTCTGGGCAGAAAAATGTTGACCAGCCAGAGCGCACCACAGAGAATCAACAGAATGCCGTAAAATTTGTGGAAATGCTTCTTTTCATCCTCGCTGCTCCAACCGGTGCCGGTGCCATTGTAAAGATCCCGGATGCCGCGGTATAAAAATAGCACGCCCAGTGCAGCGTTCAGCCAGTCTGAAGTGGAAAGGTTCAGGTTCATATATTTGTACTTACCTCCCGGTGGCTCAATCCGCGCTGTGCTCCCAGACTTCATACAGGATCAGGTAGATCACATCAACGATGACTGTAATGGTGCGTACCCCGTTGCTCAGGGTAGGGAAGTTGCCCAGAAACTGCGAAGAAGCAAGAACCATTGCGTTGAAGATCTCCCACACGCCGTTTTTCTTCTGCCACATGGCCCGGTATTCCGGGTCGCGGTCATATTGGTTGAAAAAGGTGTGGATCAGCGGGTCTTTGCCCTGCAGGTCGCGGATGCCCATCCACAGCGCCACAAGGCAGAACAAAAGCTCAAGGATGTTGTACCAGCCAAACGCCAGCTGCATAAAATGCACCTCCCATCTTTTACCATATTATAACATAGGGGGGCGAAAACACAAGGACGCTATTCAACCTTCCTGCGTAAATTTTGCATAAATTGCGCATCAACTATTTGTTGAAACAACATAAAATAAAACCAGCCGGACGAGGCGGTTGCAAGCCCTCGTCCGGCTGGATACTTACTTCTTCGGAGTCATAAGCCTCTTCTCCTTGGTGACCTCATTTTCGGAATACGGGTTTCATAGGGTGACTCTCCTTAGAAACGTTTCTTCAGAATTTAGGTACTTTGCAAGGGGATGAAAATCAACTGTACATTGGACTGACCCTTTTCTCAACTGTTGGACTGCGGCAAACGGTTCATGAGGATGAATTTCATATTACCACATTCTTTCGAGTTAGATTTGCAAGGGAAACGTCTTACTTAGTACATTGGTAGAACTCCTTTTCAGCTATTCAAATAAGGTTCTCCGGATCATTGATACTTTCATAAGAATCATCTCCAGCGGATCTATCTGAACGCTCTGGGGAAGAATTGAATCGACAGGTTGTCGTGTTATCGCTTTATTGATGCTCAAGACCGGCTCTGTTTTTGTGTTTTTATACGGGGGAAACATCCCGTTTGTGGTGAGCCTCTATTTTGCTTCTCAGCGAACCCCGACAGCCTGTCCCTGCTGTGCGGGTTCCATATCAACCATCGGTCTTCGCTCCTTTCTTCTTAAAGTCAGCGGGAGTAACTCTCTTTTGAGCTTCTGCTGTACTTCTCTGGTTTCTGGCTTAATTATACAGGAAGAAGCACGATTTGTCTATTGGCATACCGCACAAAGAATAAATTTTGTTTTTGTGCAATGTTAAAACCTGCGGCGGTGCGGAAAAATTGCCCAGAAGTTCTGGGTCGTTCGTGAAGGATTTTCCACAAAAGGGGAGAAAGTGCCCGCAAGGTATTATGCGCCGGTTCTATTTGTGCTACAATAGCGCCAATGAATGGTAGTCGCCGCCGCCCCGCGAGATGAAAGTTTCGCGGGGCGGCTTTTTTTGCGGCGAAAATTTGCATAAAAAGAAACGGAGAATCAATCAAAATGCCTAAAACTTTACCGGAACGCATCTTCTTTACCATTGTCATGGCCGCTATCATGGTCTATGGCATGATCGTCTACAATGTGGCGTTGAACACAAACGGCGTGACCAACGCCACCTTTGTTATGGCTCTGCACGAAATGCCGATCATGGTGCCGGTGGCCTTCGTGCTGGAATTTTTTGTGGTGGAAAAGCTGGCCACTAAACTGGCATTCCTGTTTATGCGCCCCACAGACCGCCCGCAGTTCATCACCTACGCCATCTCGCTGATGATCGTGTGCATCATGTGCCCGGTGATGAGCCTGGTCGCAACGCTGCTGTTCAAAGAGCCGAGCTTTGGGATGTGGGTACATACTTGGGGCTGCAATATGCCCATGGCGCTGTGCTGGCAGATGCTGTACTGCGGCCCGCTGGCCCGTGCCATCTTCCGGCTGGTGTTCCGCCGCGGGGAAAAGCAGGCCGCGTAAGGCGGTTTGCCTGCGATTCTATAATAAATATGTATAAGAAATATACATAAGATGCTGCCGGAACATACCGGGGAAGATACCTATACGTTTTTTATATACCTGATATATAAAAGCTATACGGTACGGCTATTTTTGCGGAAATATTTCCCAAAACCGACAGAATACGCCTGCAAAGCCTTGGATAAAACAAAACGAATTGTACAGAGTGTACACTTTTGAATGCTTCAACTGTGCACTCTGTACAACAGTTTTGTTTTATCGGTGCAATGCTACCGGGTAAAATGTAGAATGTGCACAAATACCCTTGCCAATTTTGTGCAATCGTACTATTATACACAACGAAAAAAGACGAAACCGACAGAGAAAGGGGAGGGCGCAGACAGCATTCAAGCAGCGCCTTCCTTGCTTTTTTCACGGTACACAGTCTTTTCTTCGCGCGATAAGAAGGTGTGAAGGGGCGCGGAGCAAAGGCGTGCGGCAGATCCTCGGCCGGGGATCTGCCACACATCCGGCTCCCGCCCGCAGACCCCTATCCCTGCAGGAAGGAGGAAAAGCAAATGAACAAATTGACGCAGGCTCTGATGGAAGAGCTCACCGTGGAGTATGTCAAGGTCGGCTCGCTGCAGATCCCGGAATCGGTGGTCATCAGCTGGGTGATCATGCTGCTGTTGGTGGTGGGCTCCATCCTGCTTACCCGCAACCTGAAGGTGGATCACATCAGCAAGCGTCAGGCAGCACTGGAAGCGCTGTATTCCCTTGGCAAAAACTTCTTTGAAGGGTTGCTGGGCAAGGAGGGCAGCCGCTATGTGCCCTACCTGATGACCGTGGCGCTGTACATTGCCTGCTCCAACGTGATCGGTGTGTTCGGCGTAAAGCCCCCCACAAAGGATCTGGATGTGACCGCTGCGCTGGCGCTGATGAGCATCGTGCTTATCGAGTATGCAGGCGTTCGCGCCCGGGGCGGCGCGGGCTTTCTCAAGAGCCTTGCAGCCCCTACCCCCATCATGACCCCTATGAACATCCTCGAGATCGCCATTCGCCCTACCAGTTTGTGTATGCGACTGTTCGGCAACGTGCTGGGCGCGTTCGTTATCATGGAACTGCTCAAGCTGGTGGTGCCGGTGTTCGTCCCGGCGGTGTTCAGCCTGTATTTTGACCTGTTCGATGGTCTGATCCAGACCTATGTTTTCGTGTTCCTGACCGCACTGTTTATGAAAGAGAGCATCGGCGGCGAGGAATAAACAACACATTTAAAACTGTAATTACAAAGGAGATAGAACTATGAGTGGTTTGGTAGCTCTGGGCGCTGGCATTGCAGCGCTGACCGGCATTGGCGGCGGTATTGGCATTGGTATTGCAACGGGTAAGGCAACGGAGGCCATCTCCCGCCAGCCGGAGGCTTCCGGCAAGATCCAGACGAACCTGCTGCTGGGTGCTGCTCTGGCAGAAGGTACCGCAATTTTCGGCTTCGTCGTTGCACTGCTGATCATCCTGTTCCTGGGCCAGTAACGGAGGCGTGGACGAATGCTGAAGTTGGATTTGAACCTGCTGTGGACCGTGGTGGATGTCCTGATCCTGTATGTGCTGCTGCGCAAGTTTTTGTTCAAGCCCATCCAGAACGTGCTGGATCAGCGCCAGAAGACGATCGAGGCAGATATTGCAGCGGCACAGACCTCCAAGACCGAGGCCGCCGCAGCACTTACGACCGCGCAGGACAAGCTGCGTAATGTGGACAACGAAGCCGCAGCCCGCCGCGAAGCCTACGAGAAGCAGGCCGAGGTGGAAAAGCAGCAGCTGCTGGCCGACGCACAGAAGCAGGCCGACGAGATCGTGGCTGCCGGTAAGGCTGCTGTGGAGATCGAGCGCCAGAACAAGCTGCGGGAAGCAGATGCACAGGCTACGGCACTGGCACGCTCCATGTGCGAAAAGCTTTTGAAACATAATTTGACCGCCCAGGATGATGATCAGCTGCTGGACGATCTGCTGCAGAAAGCAGGTGCAGGCAATGGCAACTGAATTCAGTCGTGAATTTTTTGCGGATAACCGCATCGTCAAGGCCAGCCTGCGCTGCGCCCATAAACTCCGCGAAAAAGATCTGGACCGCATCAAGTCGGAGATCAAAAAGCTGTATGACGCCACGGAAGTCATCCTGAACATCACCGTGGACGAGAGCCTGCTTTCCGGCTATGTCCTGCAGGTGGGCGACCGCGTGTTCGACAATTCCGGCCGTCATCAGCTGGATAAAATGATGGAGGGCAAGCCTTCACTGGCTACCCTCAAGACCCGCATCGAGGACTACAAGCCCGCCGAGACCTCCGCAGAGGGCGGTGTGGTCATCTCCTCTGCCGATGGCATCGTGCACATTGATGGCATGAACCGCGCTGTGTACGGCGAGATCGTCACCTTTGAAAACGGTGCCAAGGGCATGGTGGAAAGCGTGGAGCCCGAGCAGCTGGGCGTTATGCTGTTCGATGGTGCCGAGACCGTTGGTGTGGGCACTATGGTCACCCGCAGTGGCAAGCGCGCCGGTATCCCGGTGGGCGATGCTTTTCTGGGTCGTGTTATCAGCCCGCTGGGCGAGCCCATCGACGGCAAAGGCCCCATCGAGGCTGAGGGTTACAACCCCATTGAGAAGCAGGCACCCAGTATTCTGGAGCGCCAGAGCGTGGACACCCCGCTGCACACCGGTATTCTGGCCATCGACTCCATGTTCCCCATCGGCCGCGGTCAGCGTGAGCTGATCATCGGCGACCGCCAGACCGGCAAGACCTCCATTGCCACCGACGCCATCCTGAACCAGAAGGACAAGGATGTGCTGTGCATCTATGTTGCCATCGGTCAGAAGGCTTCCTCCATCGCCCGCGTGGCCGAGGATCTGAAAAAGCACGGCGCTATGAGCTATACCACCATCGTGGCAGCTACCGCGTCGGATTCTGCCCCGCTGCAGTACATCGCTCCCTATGCGGGCACTGCACTGGCCGAGTACTTCATGGCCAAGGGCAAGAGCGTGCTCATCGTTTACGATGATCTGTCCAAGCACGCGGTGGCCTACCGTGCCATCTCGCTGCTGCTGCGCCGCTCCCCGGGCCGTGAAGCCTACCCCGGCGATGTGTTCTATCTGCACTCCCGTCTGCTGGAGCGCTCCTGCCGTATGCGGGATGATCTGGGCGGCGGCTCTATCACCGCACTGCCCATCGTAGAGACGCAGGCCGGCGATGTTTCGGCCTACATCCCCACCAACGTCATCTCCATCACCGACGGTCAGATCTTCTTGGAGAGCGCCCTGTTCAACGCCGGCAACCGTCCGGCTGTCAACGTGGGTCTGTCGGTGTCCCGTGTGGGCGGCGCTGCCCAGACCAAGGCCATGAAAAAGGCCAACGCAAACCTGCGTATCGAGTTGGCACAGTATAAGGAGATGGAATCCTTTGCACAGTTCAGCTCCGATCTGGACGCCGAGACCCGCCGTCAGCTGGAGCACGGCAAGGCACTGATGGAAATGCTCAAGCAGCCGCTGTGCCAGCCTAAATCCGATGCAGAGCAGGTGGTCATTCTGGTGCTGGCCTCCCACGGCCTGCTGGACACCCTGCCCACCGCAGAGCAGCGGGAAAAGACCGCTGCCTTTGTGCGGCAGTTCCGTGCAGACGTCTCCGGTACCATGCAGAAGATCGATGCTGACGGCAAGCTGGAGCCCGACCGGGTGGATGCCATCCTGAACGCTTGGAAAGCTTATGCGGGAGGCAATGACCATGTCGTCCAGTAAGCTGCTGAAGGAGCGCATCGAGAGTATTCAGGATACCATGAAGATCACCAATGCCATGTACCTGATCTCTTCGTCCAAGCTGCGCAAGGCACGGCAGAACTACCAGAATGTGTCCCCCTACTTCAACCGTATGCGGGACACCATCTCCCGTGTTGTGCCGCATCTGCCGGAGGAGCCGGAGCACCCCTTCTTCCACGAGCGGAATCTGGAAAACCCCCGGCGGGCGTATCTGGTGCTTACTGCCGATAAGGGCATGGCAGGTGCTTATAACCAGAACCTGCTCAAGTTTTTGCGGGAGCACGCAGACCCCAACGACCGCTTTTATGTCATCGGTCAGGTGGGCTACCGCGCCCTGCGCCACCGGGACCCCCGCCTTGTGGAGGAGTTCCGTTACAGCGCAACCGCACCCACGTTGCAGCGTGCCCGCGACATCACGGTGGACGCTATTGATGATTTCAAGTCCGGCAAGCTGGACGAGATCTACATCGTCTACACCAAGATCCAGAACGCCCTTACCAGCGAGCCTGTCATGGAGCGTCTGCTGCCGCTGGACCGGCGGTTTTTGCAGCCTGCTCCCAAGGGTCTGGGCGACCCCAAGGGTGAGGTGGAACTGGTGCCGGACGCATGGACGGTGTTCGAGCAGATCGCACCTATCTATATGCACGGCATGATCTTTGGTGCCATGACCGAGAGCTTCTGCGCCGAGCAGAGCGCCCGCATGACCGCCATGGATTCTGCTACCAAGAGCGCCAATGATATGATCCGGGACTTGCAGCTGGAATACAACCGCACCCGTCAGGGCTCCATCACGCAGGAGATCACCGAGATCATCGGCGGCGCAGCTGCCGTGCAGGATCGGACATAATAAAGGAAAACCCTCTCCGTCACGCCTGACGGCGTGCCACCTCCCCCGAAGGGGGGAGGTTTCAGGGCGCTGACAGTGACGCAGAATAAAAGCTCCCCCTTTGGGGGAGCTGGCATCGCGCAGCGATGACTGAGAGGGTTCGTTGGACAAACAAGATTTGACAAGAGGCAATCCAAATGATACAGGGAACTATTATTCGCGTAGCAGGCCCCGTGGTGGATGTGCAGTTCACCGCCGGCAGGCTGCCTGCCCTGCAGGAGGCGCTTACCGTGACCGCAGAGGGCACCGAGCGCACCATGGAGGTGACGCAGCACGTCAACGAGACCACGGTGCGCTGCATCATGCTTTCTGCCAGCGAGGGTCTGGGCAAGGGTATGCCGGTGGAAGCTACCGGCCACGGCCTGACCGCCCCTGTGGGCGAGGGCACACTGGGCCGTATGTTCGACCCGCTGGGCCGCCCCATTGACGGCAAGGGCGCTGTGGACGAGCTGCCGCACTGGCCCATCCACCGCAAGGCACCCGGCTTTGCAGAGCAGAAGCCCGCAACTGAGATTCTGGAGACCGGCATCAAGGTCATCGACCTGCTGGCTCCTTACGCCAAGGGCGGCAAGATCGGCCTGTTCGGCGGCGCCGGCGTGGGCAAGACCGTGCTGATCCAGGAGCTGATCCATAACGTGGCCACCGAGCACGGCGGCTACTCCATCTTCACCGGCGTAGGCGAGCGCTCCCGCGAGGGCTGCGACCTGTGGGGCGAAATGAACGCCTCCGGCGTGCTGGACAAGACCGCACTGGTCTTTGGCCAGATGAACGAGCCCCCGGGAGCCCGTATGCGCGTGGCCGAGACCGGCTTGACCATGGCAGAGTACTTCCGTGAGGAGACTCACAAGGACGTGCTGCTGTTCATTGATAACATCTTCCGTTTCGTGCAGGCCGGCAGTGAGGTCTCCGCTCTGATGGGCCGTATGCCCTCTGCCGTGGGCTACCAGCCCACGCTGGCCAACGAGCTGGGCGCTCTGCAGGAGCGCATCACCTCCACCAAGGACGGTTCCATCACCTCGGTGCAGGCCGTCTATGTGCCTGCCGATGACCTGACCGACCCCGCTCCTGCCACTACCTTTGCCCATCTGGACGCCACCACCGTGCTGTCCCGTAAGATCGTGGAGCAGGGCATCTATCCGGCTGTGGACCCGCTGGCTTCCACTTCCCGTATTCTGGAAGCGGACATCGTGGGCGAGGAGCACTACCGCGTAGCCCGCAAGGTGCAGTCCATTTTGCAGCGCTATCAGGAGCTGCAGGACATCATTGCCATTCTGGGCATGGACGAGCTGGACGAGAACGACAAGCTGACCGTCATGCGCGCCCGCAAGCTGCAGAAGTTCCTGTCCCAGCCCTTTGCCGTGGCCGAGAACTTTACCGGCCTCAAGGGTAAGTATGTGCCCCTGAAGGACACCGTGCGCAGCTTTGCCGCCATCGTGGACGGCAAGGCTGACGATCTGCCGGAGTGGGCATTCTTCAACGTAGGTACGCTGGAAGAAGCGCGCGAAAAGGCAGAAAAGAAGCTGGCTGAGGAAAAGGGCGGTGCCGTCTGATGAACAAGTTCATGCTGAGCATCACAGCGTCCAGCGGCGAGTTCTATCAGGGTGACTGCGAGGATCTGACCCTGCCCATCAGCGATGGCATCTACGGCGTACAGGCCGGGCATAACCCGGTGCTGGTGGCGCTGCACATGGGCATCCTCCACTTTGTGGTGGACGGCAAGGCCCGGGATGTGCTGGTGGGCGATGGCATTGCCGAGGTGACCCCCGCCTATGTGATGGTGCTGGTGGACAGCGCCGAGAACCCGGAGGACATCGACAAGAACCGTGCCGAGGCCGCCCGCATCCGCGCCGAGGAACGCTTGCAGCATAAGCAGAGCATGCACGAATATTACCAGAGCAAGATCGCGCTGGATCGTGCCATGCAGCGTTTGCAGACCGCCGCAAAGTATAAGCGCTAAGGCAGCATCCCTATTCCCATATAACAAAACCTCCCCGTGCAGGAAAACTGCATAGGGAGGTTTTTTCTGTCTGTCAACGATGCGAAAATTGTGCCACAGGGTCATTTTTTGGGAATCGTCATGTGCGCTGCTGTGCCTTACGCCCGCACATCCTCCCGGCGTAAAAGCAGCCATGCCAGAAGGAACATCGTCCCCAGCCAGAAGATGCAGCTGAAGGCAAACAGCCCGTAGCTGCCCGCCAGAGCATCCGCACTTTTGTTGGAGTTCATTCCGAGTTGCATCAGGGAATAGGGCCACAACAGCCCATGACCCTTGGAACTGATAAAGATGCCGGTAATGCCGCCCAGCAGCCCCAGAAAAATGGGCACGGCAAAGCTGCGGATGACCATGGCCAGCACCAGCTGTGCGGCAATGACAGCCAACGCACCCAGCAGTCCCCGCAGTAAAAACAGAGGTAAGGTGACCGGCGGCAGCCCGGGCAGGTGGGCAAATACCTTGCCACAGAACACGAACAGCGCAAACACAAAACCGTGGGTCAGAAGCGCCAGCTTTGTCACCACAGCAAACTTTGCGGCAAACAGGTCCAGCGGCGGTACGGGGCTTGCCATGATCAGGTTCCAGTTGTGCCCCAGATGTTCCAGCCGCCACAAGTAGGCAGCATAGGTGGCTACCATGGCAGGGAAGAAGAGCATGGAATAAAACAGGGTGTGCTGGGTCCACAGGCTATACCAGCCGTCGGTGAGGATCTCAAGATTTTGCAGATAATTGAAAGTACCGTAGGTGGCCGAAAGAATGGGCAGCACAAAGAACATTGCCCAGATGGGGGATGCGTGGAGTTTGCGGTTCTCCGCAAGAATACAGCGTTTCATCATGGTTTTATACCTCCTCGTTCTGTACCTTGCGCCACGCAAGGGCAAACAGCACAGCGCTCAGCGCAAGGGTGAAGGCCAGCAGCCCCCAGTTGAAGGGGCGGGTGCCGTAGGTGACGGTGTGGGTGGCCTTGTCCCAGTTCGCCACTTCGTAGGCGCTCAGAGGGATGTAGTACCCAAAGGGCACAAAATAACTGGCAAGCGGCGGCATAAAAGCAGAGAACAGCCCCACCAGTGCCCCTACGATGCCCACGCAGAGCGCCGGCAGGGGATTGCCTATCCACAGCATCAGCAGAAATTCTCCAAAGAAGAGCATTGCGTCCACAGCCAGCGTGCAGACGAACAGATAGCATAGCTGCCCAGTGGGAAAGGCTTCGGTATAACCATGGACACGCCCCAGCACCGGAACACAGGCCAGCTCCAGCACCGTGACCAGCAGCACTTCCAGCACCCCAAAGACAGCTTTGCCAGCAAACAGGCTTCGGCGGCTTTGCAGGGTGTAGAGCAGCTTGGCGGTGTTGCCTTTAATCTCCATATCCCACAACCGGGAGGCCAGCACTGCCATCATCACCGGCATCAGAATAGCCTCAATGACGGGCAGGCTGTAAAGCAGGGCGCTGTAACCGTTAGCGAGCTCCTCCGGGTCTGCCGGGGCAAGGCCGCCCACCCACAGCACGACAATGCCGGGGATGAACAGGCAGAGAGCAAGGTCGTGCCGACGGTGGGCTTTTTGCAGTTCTGCACGGAAAGCTGCCATCTTACGCCACCTCCCCGCTGGTCTGGGTCAGGCTGAGGAAGATATCCTCAAGGCTCTTTGTCTGCGCAGTCAGTCCAACTACGCCCACGCCGCTTTCGGCAAGGGTACAGACCAGCGCCGCCAACGCTTCGTCCGGCAGCGGGGGCAGCTGCAGGGTGTCCGGCTGGTCTGCCGGTGCAGCGGCTTTTACTCCCTGCTGCTGCAGGACGGCTGCGGCTTTGGGGGCGTCCAGCACCCGCAGCAGAATGCCGCCCCGGCTGTGCTTTTGCAGCTGCTGCAAAGAACCCTCGAACAGTAGCCTGCCGTGGTTCAGGATACCCACCTGATCCACCATCTGCTCGATCTCGCCCAGCAGGTGGCTGGAAATCAGCACGGTGGCTCCGGTGGTCTGGGGCATGGAAGCAATCAGACTGCGCATCTCCTGAATGCCCGCCGGGTCCAGACCGTTGGTGGGTTCATCTAAAATCAGCAGTTTGGGGCTGCCCAGCAGCGCCATGGCAATGCCCAGCCGCTGCTTCATGCCAAGGGAATACTGCCCCACCTTCCGGTCAGCGTCTTTGGTCAGGTGCACGATCTCCAGCACCCGGCTGATGTCCTTCCGGTCCACGTCTTTCAAGTCAGCCACGATGGAAAGGTTTTCCCGGGCGGTCAGGTGCAGGTAACCGGAGGGGGATTCGATCAGGCTGCCGGTCTGCCGCAGCAGGGCAATGCGGTTTGCTTCGTTCAGGGTGTGCCCCAGCAGTTCCACACTGCCACCGGTGGGGTGTACAAGCCCCAGCAGCATCTTCATAGTGGTGGATTTGCCCGCACCGTTGGGGCCTAAAAAGCCGTAAACACAGTCCTCCGGGACAGTCAGGTTCAAATGATCCACCACCGGACGGCCATGGTAGCTTTTGCAAAGGGCATGGGTCTCAATCACAGGTTTCATAAATGGTCTCCTTTCGCATTCATGGATTTCGGAACGATGCCAGAATACACCCGCTGCCTTAAACTGACCGGAAGCGCAGCTTAATTTACCCTTAAATTTGCAGGTGTTTTCCGCTGCGGCGCAAAAAGTGTGGTATAGTAAAGGCGGGAAAGGAGAACTGCCCTTATGGATACCATTTATGATGCAAAGTTTCTCGTTGTGGATGACAACGCCGAGCTGCTGGCACTGCTATGTGAGCAGCTGCGGGGCGCAGGATATGGCCATATCAGAACCGCCCAAAGCTGCGCCGCTGCCCGCGCCTGCTTTGCGGCAGAGCAGCCGGAGCTGATGATCTTGGATATCAACCTGCCGGATGGGGACGGCTTTTCGCTGTTCCGGGCGCTGCGGGCAAAAGCGGATGTCCCGGCGCTGTTCCTCTCCGCACGGGATGCGGATGCCGACCGTTTGTTCGGGCTGGGTCTTGGCGCAGATGACTACCTGACCAAGCCTTTTCTGATGCAGGAACTGCTGCTGCGGGTGCAGCATATTTTGCAGCGGGCGTACCGGGCAGAGCTGTCCCGTACAAAACCGGCACCTTTGCAGCTGGGGGAGCGGTGCGTAGATCTGAATGATGCCATTGTTACCCTGCCAGAGGGCAAAACACTGGCGCTGACCGCTACCGAGCTGGCGCTGCTGCGGAAATTGGCAGAGAACCGGGGACACATCGTTACCTACGATGCCCTTTGTGCGGCGGTCTGGGGCGCAGATTACTATGGCTACGAGAACAGTCTGGGTGTACATATCCGGCATCTGCGGGAGAAGCTGGAAGCTGAACCCGGTGCGCCGCAGTTTCTGCGGACGGTGCGGGGCATTGGCTATAAGCTGACAAAGGGGGAAGAAGCATGAAAACCTTTGTGCGTCTGATCCGGCGGTATGTGCTGGCGGCGGTGGGCATTGTTTTGCTGCTGCTGTTTTCCGGTGTTGCAGTGCTGGGCTGGCTGGGTTGGCAGGAGGGCTGCCGCCTGCCGCAGCGGGAGTACTCCTCCAGCGAGATCGCGGATTCCATGGTGGAGACCGCCGAAGGGCTTGCCTTTGGGGCAGAACGCACCCCGCAGGAATGGATGAACGGCTACGAGTGGGCGATGGTGCTGGACGATGTGGGAAACATCCGCTGGAGCTACGGCCTGCCGCAGGATCTGAACCATGCCTACACTCCCGGCGATATCGCCAAATTTGCCCGCTGGTATCTGGCGGATTACCCGGTGTTCTGCTGGACAGAACCCTACGGACTGTTCGTCATCGGGCTGCCAAAGGGGAGCCTGTGGAAGTACAGCATTTACAGCTCACCGGACTTTGTCCTGAGCATGGTGCGGGTGCTCCCGGCAGCAGCGCTGGGAATGCTGCTGCTGGGTCTGATTCTCTGCTTCTGGCTGAGTTGGCGGGGGGCAAAGCGGCTGGAGACCGTGGCAAACGGTCTGGATACTCTGGCGCAAGGGCAGACCGTTCAACTGCCTACGGATGGTTTTGCCGGGGAACTGGCAGAAAAGCTGAACCAGACCGGGGCGCAGCTGCAAGCCAAAAATGAGATGCTTTCCCGGCGGGACAACGCCCGCACCCAGTGGATCGCAGGGGTCAGCCATGACGTGCGCACCCCGCTGGCGCTGATCTTAGGCTGGGCGGAGCAGCTGGAACAGGATGCACTTTTGCCGGACAGCTCCCGGCAGAAAGCGGTCGGCATCCGTACCCAGTGCGAAAAGCTGCGCACCCTCATTGATGACCTGAACCTGACCAGTAAGCTGGAATACGGTGCCCAGCCCCTGCGCCGGAAAGACCTCCGGGCAGGGCCGCTGTTCCGGCAGCTGGTGGCGCAGTTCTGCGAAAGCCCACTGGCAGAGCGCTGCGAGATTACGCTGGAACAGGAAGAACCAGCAGAGCAGACAGTGCTTTCGGTGGATGAGGCGCTGCTGGCACGGCTGCTGGAAAACCTGATGAACAACAGCGTCCGGCATAACCCAAAGCCGGTGAACATTACCGTGCACACCCGGCAGGTAGGGGAGCGCTTCTGCCTGACCGTGGCAGATGATGGTACTGGCTATCCGGCTGCCGTTCTGGCGGCGCTGAACGCTGCGGAGCCTGCCGAAAATGCGCCCCATATCCTTGGCCTGTATGTAGTGCAGCAGATCGCCGCCGCCCATGGCGGTATGGCAGTGTTTGGGCAGAACACCCCCTGCGGGGCAAAAACAACGGTCTGGCTGCCCGGCCGGGCGTGAACGGGGCAAAAAAAGAAAATAGCGCAAAAAACAGGCCGCTGCTTGCAGTTGTTGCAAACAGCGGTCTTATTGTTATGCTTCTTTGTTTTTATCCAGTGCATCGAACTGCTGTAAGATCTGAGGGTCTTTCAGTTTGATGACCTTGCCGGAGAGGTAGTGCAGGGTGTTTTCCTCTGGCACATCCAGAAAGCTGATGCGCACCGCGCACAGTGCCTGCGTCTTGGTGCCGGTGCGCTCGTTCATTTTGCGGTTGCCGTATTTGATATCACCCAGCACCGGCTTGCCCAGATAGGCCAGATGGGCGCGGATCTGGTGAGTGCGTCCGGTGACAAGGCCAATTTTGCACAGGGCAAAGGGACCTGCGGTGCGCAGCACGTCCACATCCGTGATGATCTGCTTGCGGCGCTCGTCCTGCGATTGATGGGCGTGGATGCTGACCTTGTTGTTCTTCTCGTCGTGCTCCCACCATGCGGTGAACCGCCCGGACTGGGGAATACCCACCGTGATGGTGTAGTACTCCTTTTTCAGCAGGTCGGTGCGGATGATCTCGTTCATGTCCCGCAGGGCGGCGTAGTTCTTGGCGGCGATCACCAGCCCCTCGGTGCCGCGGTCCAGCCGGTTGCAGATGCCGGGTTTGAAGCGGTTCTCACCGTGGGGGTCATATTCGCCCTTCTGGGTCAGGTACTGGGTAAACGCGTCCACCAGATTGGCATCGCCGGTGCGGTCGCTGTGGCACAGCAGATGGGTGGGTTTGTACAGCACTGCAAGGTTCTCGTCCTCGTAGATGACGGTCACCTTGGGCTGATTGGGCTGCTTTTTGGGGGCAGTTTTCTGCACCGGCTTTGCACCCTCGGGCGGGAAAAACTCGTCGTTGATGTACAGTTCGATCAGATCCCCCGCCTGCAAACGGTACTCCGGCGCGGCCTTTTTGCCGTTCACCTTCACCCGCTTGTTGCGGAAACTTTTGTACAGCAGGCTGGTGGGAAAATCGCGGGTCACGCTCTGCACAAAGCGCGAAAGACGCACGCCGTCATCGTTGGCGGTGGCAGTAAATTGTTTCAT
Source organism: Faecalibacterium sp. OM04-11BH (assembly GCF_003482185.1). Taxonomy (NCBI): domain Bacteria; kingdom Bacillati; phylum Bacillota; class Clostridia; order Eubacteriales; family Oscillospiraceae; genus Faecalibacterium; species Faecalibacterium sp. OM04-11BH. The sequence goes on along the minus strand of NZ_QULS01000018.1, from coordinate 17,932 downwards.
AAAGTTATCCTCATCGTTTTTGTCAGAATCATGCTTTTATAGTAATACAGGCGGGGCGGGATGTCAACGCGCATTCCGGTGCAAAATCCGGGTTATTTTTGCAGAACGCTTGTGTTTGCGTCGCAAAATGGGTACTATAAGGAGAGAACATAGAAAAAGGAGTACCGCCATGGCAGAGAATAAACGGCACAAGGGACATCGCCAGCGGATGCGGGAGCGGGTGCAAAGCTACGGGCTGGACAGTCTGGCCGAGCACGAGGCGCTGGAATATGTGCTTTACCTGACCAACGCCCAGAAGGATACCAACGGCATCGCCCACGACCTGATCGACCGGTTCGGGGATTTTGCGGCGGTGCTGGAAGCCAGCGAGGAAGAGCTGTGCACTGTAGAGGGCGTAGGCCCCTCTACCGCCCGGATGCTGCATCTGCTGCCCCAGATCAGCCGGTACTATGGCCGCAGCCGCACCAGCACCACCCGCTGCATCAAGACTACCGAGCAGATGGGCAGCTATCTGATGGCAAAGTTTGCGTGGTCGGACTACGAGCGCGCCATGCTGGTCAGTCTGGACAGCCGCAAGCGGGTGCGTGCCGCCGTCTGGCTGCGGGAGGGTACCTCCGACCGGGTCAGTCTGGATATCAAGAACGTGGTGGCTGCCGCCATCAAGGGCGGTACGGATGCCGTGGTGCTCTGCCACAACCACCCCAACGGGGTGGCGCTGCCCTCGCTGGAGGACATGGACGCTACCGGCAGCATTGCCAGGGCGCTGGGGCTGGTAAATGTGCATCTGCTGGATCACTTTATCCTGACCGACACCGAGTATTTTTCCATGCGGGATGCCAACCGCCTGCCCATCTACGATTTCAAGACTGGGACGCTTTTCTGGCCGTAAAACAAAAAACTGTTTACATTATAAAATATGCGTGCTATAATACAACTTGAAACAACAACGGATTGTGGTTATGCGCGCGGAAGGGAGAAAAACGATGGCAGAGGAAAAATTTGAACTGGTGTCGAACTATGCCCCCACCGGCGACCAGCCTCAGGCGATCGCACAGCTGGTGGAGGGGGTGCAGCGGGGCGACCGCTGCCAGACCCTGCTGGGCGTGACCGGCAGCGGCAAAACCTTTACCATGGCCAACGTCATTGCCCAGTGCAACCGTCCCACGCTGGTGCTGGCGCACAACAAAACGCTGGCGGCGCAGCTGTGCACCGAGTTCCGCTCGTTTTTCCCCAACAACGCGGTGGAGTACTTCGTCAGCTACTACGACTACTACCAGCCGGAGGCCTACATCCCCAGCACCGATACCTATATTGAAAAGGACAGCGCCATCAACGATGAGATCGACCGCCTGCGCCACTCGGCTACGGCGGCGCTTTCTGAGCGGCGGGACGTTATTATTGTGGCATCGGTGTCCTGCATCTACTCGCTGGGTGACCCCATCGACTACCGCAGCATGGTCATCAGTCTGCGCCCCGGGATGCAGATGGAGCGGGACGAGCTGTGCAAAAAGCTGGTCACCCTGCAATACGAGCGCAACGACGTGAATTTTGTGCGCAATAAGTTCCGGGTGCACGGCGACACGGTGGACATTTATCTGGCTTATATGAGCGAGCTTGCCATCCGGGTGGAGTTCTTCGGGGACGAGATCGACCGCATTACCGAGTTCAACCCCCTGACCGGCTCCAAGCAGAACGTGGTCAGGCACGTTGCCATCTTTCCGGCCAGCCACTATATCGTCAGTGCCGAAAAAAAGGCCGCTGCGCTGGAAAAGATCCGCGCCGAGTGCGATGCGCAGGTCAAGCAGTTCACCGCCGAGGGCAAGCTGATCGAAGCACAGCGCATTGCCCAGCGCACCAACTACGATATCGAGATGCTGAACGAGGTGGGCATCTGCAAGGGCATCGAAAACTATTCGGCGGTGCTGTCCGGCCGCGCGCCGGGCAGTATGCCCACCACTCTGCTGGATTATTTCCCGGAGGATTTTCTGCTCTTCGTGGACGAAAGCCACGTCACCCTGCCGCAGGTGCGCGCCATGTACGGCGGCGACTACGCCCGCAAAAAAACGCTGGTGGAATACGGTTTCCGCCTGCCGTCCGCCTTTGATAACCGCCCCCTGAAATTTGAGGAGGTGGAGTCCAAGCTCAACCAGATGATCTTTGTCTCTGCCACCCCCGGCGAGTATGAGCGCCGGAACAGCTCACAGGTGGCGCAGCAGGTCATCCGTCCCACGGGTCTATTGGACCCGGTCATCTCGGTGCGCCCGGTGGAAGGGCAGGTGGTGGACCTGCTGGGCGAGATCAACGCCCGCATCCAGCGGCAGGAGCGGGTGCTGGTGACCACCCTGACCAAAAAGATGGCCGAGGATCTCACCGATTACCTCACCGAGCAGGGGATCAAGGTCAAGTATATGCACCATGAGGTGGATACCTTCGAGCGCATGGAGATCATCAAGGATCTGCGCTTGGGCAGCATCGACGTGGTGGTGGGCATCAACCTGCTGCGCGAGGGTCTGGATCTGCCGGAGGTGAGCCTTGTGGCCATTCTGGATGCCGACAAGGAGGGCTTTCTACGCAGCGAGACCAGCCTGATCCAGACCATCGGCCGCGCCGCCCGCAACGCGGAGGGCATGGTCATCATGTATGCCGATGTAGTGACTGACAGCATGGAGCGTGCCATCACCGAGACTGAGCGCCGTCGCGCCATTCAGATGGCCTATAATGAAGAGCACGGCATCGTGCCTAAGACCATCGTTAAGGCCATTGCGGACAGCATCGAGATCAGCGATAAGGCCGAAAACGCCAAGCGCAACACCCGCCGCATGGGCAAGCTGGAGCGGGAGGCTGCCATTGAGCGCCTGACCCGCGAGATGAAGGAGGCCGCGAAGCTGCTGGAATTTGAGCACGCAGCCTTCCTGCGGGATCAGATCGACCGGCTGCGCCGGGGCGAGAACCCCACTGTGGACTCTGCCGCCGAGACCGAGCGCAAGCAGAACCATGCACAGACACAACGAAAAGGGAGAAAATACCTTGGCAAACGATAAAATTATTATCAAAGGTGCCCGCGAGCACAACCTGAAAAATATCAACCTGACCCTCCCGCGGGAAAAGCTGATCGTTATGACCGGCCTTTCCGGTTCGGGCAAGTCCAGTCTGGCCTTCGATACCATCTACGCCGACGGTCAGCGCCGCTATGTGGAAAGCCTTTCCAGCTATGCCCGGATGTTTCTGGGCCGGATGGATAAACCGGACGTGGACGAGATCACCGGTCTTTCACCGGCCATTTCCATCGACCAAAAGACCACCAGCCACAACCCCCGCTCCACTGTGGGTACTGTGACTGAAATCTACGATTATTTGCGCCTGTTGTACGCCCGCATCGGCGTGCCGCACTGCCCGGTGTGCGGGCGGGTCATCAGCCAGCAGACCGTGGACGAGATGGTAGATGCCGTCCTCAAGCTGGAGGAGGGTACAAAGTTCCAGATTTTAGCCCCCGTGGTACGTCAGCGCAAGGGCACTCAGCAGAAGGAGTTGGACGCCGCCCGCCGCGCCGGTTACGCCCGCGTAAAAATCGACGGCAACCTGTATGATCTGGACGAGGAGATCAGTCTGGAAAAGAACATCAAGCATACGGTGGAAATCGTGGTGGACCGTCTTGCCTTGCGCAAGGGCATCCGCAGCCGTCTGGCAGACTCGCTGGAAACTGCGCTGGCGCTCACCGGCGGCGTGGCCGAGGTGGACGTCATCGGCGGCGAGTGCATGACCTTTAGCCAGAACTTTGCCTGCCCGGAGCACGGCATTTCCATCAGCGACCTGTCGCCCAGGCTCTTCTCCTTCAATAACCCGCTGGGTGCCTGCGAAAAATGCACCGGCCTTGGCACCTTTATGCGGGTGGACGAGGATCGCATCCTGCCCAACCGCAGCCTTTCCATCCGGGAGGGTGCCATCAAGGCCAGCGGCTGGTACTACGCTGAAGGCTCTGTGAGCGAGATGTACTACCTCGGCCTTGGCAAAAAATACGGCTTTACGCTGGATACGCCCATCAAGGAGATGAGCACCGAGGCGGTGAACGCCCTGCTCTACGGCACCAACGGCGAAAAGATCGAGATGCACCGCACCAACGAGTTCGGCAGCGGGGTGTACTACAACACCTTTGAGGGCATCGTGGAAAATCTGGAGCGCCGCTTCCGCGAGACGAGCAGCGAGTGGATGAAGGAAGAGATCGGCAGCTTTATGTCCGGCGTGGAGTGCCCGGACTGCCACGGTCAGCGCCTGAAACCGGTGGTGCTTGCCGTGACCATCGGGGACAAGAACATCAGCCAGTTCTGTGAAATGTCTATCCGGGACGAGCTGGAATTTATCCGGCAAAACGAGCCGAACCTCACCGAAAAGCAGCAGCAGATCGGCGGCCAGATCATGAAGGAGATCAAAAACCGCCTGCAATTTTTGCAGAGTGTGGGTCTGGATTACCTCACGCTGGCCCGGGCGGCGGGTACGCTGTCCGGCGGCGAGAGCCAGCGCATCCGCCTGACCACCCAGATCGGCAGCGCTCTGTCCGGCGTGCTCTATGTGCTGGACGAGCCCTCCATCGGTCTGCACCAGCGGGATAACGATAAGCTTATCGCCACCCTGAAAAACCTGCGGGACCTCGGCAACACGGTCATCGTGGTAGAGCACGACGAGGACACCATGCGCAGCGCGGATTATATCGTGGACGTAGGCCCCGGTGCCGGTGTGCACGGCGGCGAGATCGTGGCCGCAGGCAGCGTAAAGGATATCTGCAAGGCCAAGCGAAGCATTACCGGCGACTACCTCTCCGGCCGCAAGCGCATTGCAGTGCCCCAGACCCGCCGCACCGGCAACGGCCACTGCCTGACCGTAAAGGGCGCACGGGAAAATAACCTGCGTAACATCGACGTCAGCTTCCCTCTGGGGGAGTTCATCTGTGTCACCGGCATTTCCGGCTCGGGCAAGTCCAGCCTGATCAACGAGATCCTGTACAAAACGCTGGCCAGCGAGCTGAACGGTGCCCGCTCTCGCGCCGGCAAGTGCGATGGGGTAGAGGGGCTGGAATTTGTGGATAAGGTCATTGGCATCGACCAGCAGCCCATCGGCCGTACCCCGCGCTCCAACCCCGCCACCTATACCGGCGTGTTCAACGATATCCGCACCGTGTTCTCCCAGACGCAGGACGCCAAGATGCGCGGCTACGGCCCGGGACGGTTCAGCTTTAACGTCAAGGGCGGTCGCTGCGAAGCCTGCGAGGGCAACGGCATTTTGCAGATCGAAATGCACTTTCTGCCGGACGTATATGTGCCCTGCGAGGTGTGCAAGGGCGCACGCTACAACCGCGAAACGCTGGAAGTGAAGTATAAGGAAAAGACCATTGCGGACGTGCTGAACATGACCGTGGAGGAAGCGGTGGTGTTTTTTGCCAACCAGCCCAAGATCGCCCGCAAGCTGCAAACGCTGCTGGACGTGGGTCTTGGCTATGTTACCTTGGGGCAGAGCGCCACCACCCTGTCCGGCGGTGAGGCACAGCGTGTGAAGCTGGCCAACGAACTGGCGCGCCGCGGCACCGGCAAAACGGTGTATATTCTGGACGAGCCCACCACCGGTCTGCACATTGCAGACGTGCACCGTCTGATCGAGGTGCTGCAAAAGCTGGTGGACGTGGGCAATACGGTCATCGTCATCGAGCACAATCTGGATCTGATTAAGTGCGCGGATCACATCATCGACCTTGGCCCCGAGGGCGGCAGCGCCGGCGGTTTGATCGTGGCCGAGGGCACCCCGGAGCAGGTGGCTGCCGTGCCCGGCAGCTTTACCGGCCAGTACCTGCGCCCGCTGCTGGAACGCGACCGCGCGCAGCGCGCCGCAGAAGCGGAAAAGCACTGACAAAAAACAGCAAAAACGAAAAAGCGCGTATCCGTGTAAAAATCAGACTTTTCTCAGAAAAAACCAAAAATAATCGAAAAATCTGTTGACAAAACGGCCTTGCCTGAGTATAATATCTCTTGTCGCCACGCTTCGGTAGGGAAGCGGCGGTCGATATCCGGGTGTAGCGCAGTTTTGGTAGCGCGCTTGAATGGGGTTCAAGAGGCCGTGAGTTCGATTCTCGCCACTCGGACCAAAAATCCAACGATTTCACGTTAGAAATCGTTGGATTTTTTTGTTTGTGGGCTGACCTCATTTGGTTTTGACCACAATTTTGACCACAATGCCAACGATTTTATCTGGTCTAATTAGTGCCGTTCCGTCCAATTTTCAGGCCGAAAACGCCTCATTGAACAACTGGATCGCACTCTGCCGAATGGATTCCTGAACATGGAGATAATGCTCAGTCATTTCGGTATCGGCATGGCCTACGATGCTCTGGATGGTCTGAATATCCACGCCCAACGCCTGCATCTGCGACACATAGGTGTGGCGGCAACTGTGCGGCGTGAGCAAGCGGACATCGCCCGCTTCTTCCAGAGATTTGCGGAATACATCCCGGAAATGGGTGGGATTGCAGGGCAAGCCGGTCTTGGGGCTTTCCCAGATGAACTGGTCGGTGGTATCCCGCAGCTTGATGGCGCACGGGCGAACATTCAGCGGCACCGGAATATCCCGGATACTGTCTTTGGATTTCGGACTGCCGATGCTGACTGTACCTTTTACGACCTTTACTGCCTGCCGGATGTGAATGACAGAGCCATCTTCTTCAATAAACTGCGGCTCCAAAGCCAGAAGTTCCTGCATTCTCATTCCAGTGCCGAGCAAAAGCCGGATGCTCAAGCCCATGCGGTCATCGGGGAGAACTTTCATTAAGTGGGCGACTTCCGCTGTGGTAAAGGCTTCCTTGCGCTTTGCGGTGCCGGTTGCCCGCATCTTTTCAGCAAGCCGGACCGGGTTACGGCGCACAAGGTCATTGGCTTCTGCCTTTTGGAAAATCTGGTAGAGCATTCCTCGTGCCTTGCTGATGTAAGAATCCGAGCGGCCATCGCGCCGCATCCCTTTCAGAAAGTTTTCAATGTCGATCGGGCGTATGACGGTCAAGGGGCGATGATAAAATCCCTCTTTGAGCATTTTCAGGCAGTATTTATAGCTTTCCTGTGTCGTGGGAGCGATATTATCCTTGTGACCCTCGAACCATGTATCTGCCCAATCCTCGAAGTACAGGATCGTGTCCAGCTGGACACCGCTGATAAGCGCATCCTGATACTCTTTCAGTTTGAGCTTGACCTCCTTCTGAGTCTTGCCATAGAAGGTCTTGAAGCGCGGCGAACCATCTTTCTGGTAGCCGTCCATCATACGTAATTCCCAGCGACCATCGCTGCGGTGGCGAAGCGTACCCTCGCCGTGTGAACGTTTGCTTGGCATATTGCCTCCTTCCTGATGTCAAGTCGTTTCGGGAATAGTATAGAAAAAGAAACCTCTTGAATCAAGGATGTCAAATCAGCCATTTACGCTGTCCGTGATCCACTGAAGAAAACGGTCTTTGGGTACGACCATCCGCTTACCGATGTGGAGCGTGGGAAAGCCGTCCGAACGGAGCAGGATGTAAGCGTTGGCGCGGGAGATGCCCAGCGCAGCAGCAACATGATCGGCTGTCAGGGTGATGGGAAGCTGCTCATACGAAGTGAACTGAGAGCGCATAGAATACCTCTTTTCTCTATATGTTGTGTTAAACGAATACAGGAACACTATATATTGCACTTTGATATGTAACAAGGGGCATCTGCGGTTTGCGGATGCCCCTTGTGTATATGGGAGGTATGCCTGAAAATGTCAGAATTTCATCGGCAGTGCGTCTTTTCTGCACTTGCCGTTGTAGGCGGTGTAGATGGGAAAAACGTATTTTTTCCATCCGCGCAGCTTTGCGGGGTCGTCCTGCCCGATGCGGTAAATATCGACCGGGTGGATGTTGCGCAGCGCACGGAGCAGCCGTTCTTCACTGAACTCGCCGTGGTACAGCTCCACAAAGTGCATCATGCCTTTCAGAACAGATGCCCGGAACGAATCGGGCTTGCCCTCCCATGCTGCCACGATCAGCCGCATCGTTTCACAGTAGAGCGGTTCGCCCATCTGCTTGTAGAGCCGGAAAGCCGTACCAACGCAGCCGATGCGGTAATCGGTCAGCTGCTGGCTGTCATAATTGAGGCTCAATCCCACCCGGTTGGTGGCTGCGAGAAAGGCTTTGGAGATGGCATCGCCGCCCACCACCTTGGCACGGAGCTTGATGCCTGCCGTCAGCGGCGCAGAGAAGCCGTTCTGCTCGGCAAAGAGCAGGGCTTCCTGCTCCACGGTCATGCCTGTGTACACCTTGCAGAGAATCGGCAGATCTTTGCCGCCGTTGCGGAGGATGCGCCCCTCGATGGTGTGCTGCCCATCCGTTACGATGAACTGACCGTTGCGGAAACTGACCTTCGGCTCATTTGCCACATATTCGTTGAAGTGGGCGGCAATCAGTTCCACACGCTTGCGCTCCACACCGCGCTGATACAGTTCGCGGGGGTAGACCAGCTTGCTGCTGTGGATGACCATGAGCTGGTACGGCGGGTTGACATGGATGAAGGGATTGGTGTTGTCTTTCAGGCGCATCGCATTTCCTCCTTGATTCTCCAGATGTACGTTTCGGCTTCTTTCAGGATTTCAGCAACCTGCTGCTTACGCTTCGGGATGGTGAGCAGACTTGGGTTGAATGTGAAGCTGTATTCCAGTCGCTGGATCATTGCGTGTACCGCAGCTTCCAGTTCGGTGTACAGCATCATGTCCTCGACACTCCCAGCATCCTCAAAGGACGATTTGATGGGCGTGTAGGGATAGAGGGGCGGCTTACCGTCAACCACCTCAGGCGGCGCGTAAGCCGCCGTAGAACGGATGATGGGCGGAAGCCGCTGAATACTCCCCATCGGGTTCAGGGCAAGGCTGGCACGGACCGCATCATCCACCCGGCTCATTTCTTCCGGGGTGAGGTGTCCGAGATATTTCAGAACCCTGCTCTTGTCTACGGTAAAAATCTGCTCTGCCTGAACGATGGACGGAACGGAGAGAAACTCGTTCACCAGCAGGCAGTGGGTCGGCTGGGTATACTTTTTTGCCGCCTTGCTTGTCAATGTGGCCACGATCAGCGTGGGCGAGTAAAAATTTCCCACATCGTTCTGAAGAACGACTGCCGGACGATTCCCGCTTTGCTCTGAACCGATGGCGTTGTCGAAACGGGTGAAGAAAATGTCTCCACGCTGGAATTTCCAGTTTTGAATCAATAGCTGTCCTCCTTTTGCAATATGTACACCGCCCGCTGCACCTACTTGGCAGTGGGCGGTGTGTTTGTTCAGCGGTTCATCACAACGTAGTCATGACCGCGCCGGGTCTGGCAGACAGTGCAAGTGTCCATGCTCCGGTCTGCGCTGGGAACAATGGCGATTTTGAACGCCTTGGATTCTACAAAACTACAAAGGCAGACACCGCAGAGCGTGCGGATGGACCGAATCATCTCCGGGGTCAGTTCCATTTCCTCGTAGATCGCTTGCTCTAAGGTGGTACGGTCGTTTTCGTTCATAAAGCCTCCTATTATGTAGGACGAAAATGTGGATATATGGAATAAGTAAAAAGAACAGACGTGGACGAAGACCGAAAACAGCATTCGGCCACGCCTGATTTAATAAGTTAAGGTCTCGCATATTCGCCCTCGGCTCCCTGCGAGTGGGGCATAAACATCTGGCAGCGGACTTGTACCGCTTCATTGGCATTTCAGCCACCCCGTCTGCTTTGTGACCGGGCCGCGAATTACGGAAGTATCATTATCGGAGTACCAGATAACGGAACTATTCAGTTTTCAAAGAACATGAGTGCAGACATTTCGCTCAGTGGCTTTCGCCATCTGGTGAATTGTCCTCTCACTTGGTAGGCATCGAAAACGCCTTTCAGACAACCTTAATTTGAAAGTTTTTGATAAAATTAGTGATTCTGCGGATTTTCTTACTAATATTCTGCTTTGTTGTGCCAAATACTTTAGAAATTTCAACGGTGTCATATTCTTCATAGGCGTATAGAGTAATCAGCTCAAGATCTGCATCCGACAAATTTTCAAGCGCAGACAGCAGCCGCTCGTCCTCAATCTCGCCGATCCATGTGAAGCGGCTCTTGGTTTCACGGTAGTGTTCGGTAATAGAAATGGCTTCCTGATACTTGTTCATAAGGGGCGAGTAGGCTTCTTCACCCTGCTCAAAGGACGGGGCAGCGATTTCCTGTGTGTGGTTCTGGTAAGAACGCGCAGCATTGAAAACAGACCAGTCATACTCATACATTGCCTGAATCGCTTCGATGCTCATGCCAGCGTCCTCATACTGCTTGCGCATGATAGCCCACTGACGGTCAAAGTTCTTCTTTTCCAAACCATAATTAAAGCCCATGTGTAACCTCCAAATTTTCGATAAAACGTGAAATGTCGAAAATTTGGAAACGCTACGGATATTTCGCCATCTGGGGCAGCCATGAAAAGAGGGCAAACATAAAACCTGCTCCTTTTCGGGAGCAGGCCATCTGAAGCTATAAAAAATAGCCGGACAACAGCCGACCGAAAGATTGGAGATCTTTCAGTCAAGCTGCTGCCCGGCCATTTGGTGCTACGTTTCATACATTGCCTTATGGCAATGGCCCGTTGCTCGGTGCTAACAGTCCATATTCAGAGTGCAGTGCACCCGATTGTTTTATAAATCTGATGTTTACTTGGCCCGAATGGAAAGGTCGAGCCATAACATTTTCCGGCAACGCCAGCATTTTATATGGATGAATCCAGTGCAGTCGGCGGTCATTCGATAAAGTTTTAAGTTGCACTTGGGGCAAAACTGCCAGTGTTCCGTAATTGCTTTCTTCTTATGATCAAGCATGACTTTCCCTCCCAAATATAAAGTTTGCTGCTATATCATAGGAGAAACGGTGGACTGCGGCACTTTGGCTCCAAAAGCGCAAAAACGCCAGCCTCCCATGGCGGGAAGCTGGCGCAGCATTGCACATCGGCATGATTATAGGCGGTGAAACGGAACGATTGTGCCGGTTTGTTGACATTCTGGTCTACGGCAGCAGACAGGCTTTTTTTGATGCGTTACCCCAATAAAAAATCACAGTTACCTCCACAAACGGCAACTGTGATTGGATAGCGCGTGAAATCGCCCGGACGAGTTACCGTTTTTTTATAACTCGACCGGGAAATACAAAAATCGGCATTATACTTCCTGCTCACAGGAAATACAAGGTTATACCGCGTCATTCACCAGAACGATACAATACTATTGAGGTGAACGATGATGCCGAATTCTGACTTGAAGGTACTTGGAGAAAAGGTTCGCAAAGAGCGCAAGCTGGCAGGTTTAACACAAGAACAACTTGCTGAACGCTGCCATGTTTCAACGAAGCATATCGCCAACATTGAAAAAGGCAGCATGAATCCATCTTACGAAATTCTTTTGGCGATTGCTCGTATTTTGCCGGTTTCGCTTGATGCGCTGATTACTCCGGGGATGGGCAAAACGGAAATAGAGTTAAAAGAGTTCAATCGAATCTATCTTTCCTGTCCAGAAGCAGTGCGGGAAACCTTAATGGACTCGACCCGCACACTGGCAAAGCACCTGACAGAGTTTTACAGTAAAATTGAAAATCCCTGAAAATGTTTTGCTTGTGGTACAGTATAGCATATTTTTCAAAGTCACTATACCAAAACGAACCCAAAAGCAAACCAATTTTATACCAATTCAGTCGATTCCCAAGCTGACCTGAATCTCTGTTTCCAAATCATTTGCCAATGCCGTATATAGTTCTTGTGGTGTGCGGCAAAGAATTGCATTGAAATTGATAGGGTCGCCCTCATTGAAAAGCCTTACATATCCCCAGCGGCATGGAACAACGTCCAAATAGGTCGCAGACTCTAAAAAGCTATGGAATTGGGTCAATACTTCTTCAAATGTTTGCATGGTTTGACCTCCTGAATTAAGTCATCTCTATTTTAGAATATTCTTGGTCATCTATGCAAGGATGCCGATTTCGTACAGCGTAGAAAACGATAAAGCCATACCGAAGAATCCTACTAGGATCTTACGGTATGGCTTTTATTACAGATTGCGATTCGACCGCACCAATTCCGATGATGGGACAAATTGATATCCAATGTTGGAAACCGTTTTAATATAACGGGGGTGATCTTTGTCATCCTCTATTTTCTGACGGATTCGACCGATCGTGCTGGTGACGGCTCTCAAATAGCTTTCGCTGTCCTTATGCCAGACTGCTTCAAAGATCTGCTCCTTTGTAAACAGTTTGCCCGGATGCTGTGCCATCAAACTCAAAACACCGTATTCATAACGACTCATGTACACCTCTGTTCCATGTTTGAAAACACGGTGGTGTTCCAAGTTGATTTCCAGATCGGGACGGCTCAGAGCGTCTGTGGGATTCCGCATCAAATCGAACCATTCAAAAATCGTCTGCTCTTGCGGTGGGCAGTGATCCTTCGTGATGCGAACAACAACTTCGATTCTTTGCATACAATAGACAATCCTCCCCCAAAGCCAAATCTATATCACTCGATACGACGGCTTTTTTTCTTTTGCCGTCGTCCGGCAGAATGTTATTCAATATTTAATTCAATGCTTCCTGTGAAACTCTCGCATTCAATTCCGATATAATTTCCACCATCAGGAAGTGTAATTGTGTCACTATAAGTTCCGGTTGTTTCAATCAAAGTGACTGCTTTATCAGATCCAGAAATCCAAAATACTTTTGCAGTACCTTCCGTAACCTCCAAAGTGCAGTCAATAGACAGTTCCTTACCGGCTTCTCTTTTTATGGAAGTTCCTCCGAACAAATACTCTGTATCTGAAAAATCCTCATAATCAGCCGTATAAGTTCCTGTATAATCATCGATTCCTTTTTCTTTTGTTCCTTCCAAAGATGACTTTCCTGTAAGCTCTATGGCTCCAGCCGACTGAACGATATTATTATAATGATCGAGAATTTCATCTTTTGAACAGTCAGAAAGCATAAAACTTCCCAAAAGGACAAATGCCAATGCTAAAACTATTTTCTTCATAAAATCATCACCAGCCTTTCTTTGGAGCTACCTTTTTGGCCTTTTTCTTTGTTTGGGTTGCTTCTCGTTCTTTCATGCACAAAATCAAGATGGCAGAAATAACGACAGCAAGCGCAAGACTGCAAGAACAGGTTCCGATATTCCAGTTGACTGCGGTATCATAGCTACGGTAGCCTACCATTCCAAGACTTGCGGTAATCGGATAAAGGTTTGCTAATGTCATATTTCCTGCGGCAAACATCCCTCCATATCCATAGACAAAAGCAATGATTACACCGACTAAAAAGCTGCCTGCCCTCCGACAAGTAAGAGCGATAATCGGCAGAACCGCAAGATATAAAAAGAAATTAACCGCAGTAATCTGCAAGGTTGCTTTTAGAGCTAAGGAAATCTCAAAGCCGGGAAATCCCACAATCATTTCTGCTATGATTGTAAACAGACTGCATATCAGCCCGAAAATAATAGACAATACGCCGCACACAATCAATTTTCCGGTCAGCAGTTTCTTAAAAGAAATCGGCACAGTCAGAATATTTTTCAATGTATCATCCGTCTGCTCACGAGAAATCATATATCCAGCAATTAGGCTGATACACATCGGAAAAATCATGGACATATTGTTTTTGATGACCTGTTCTGTAAGATAGGCGAAATCCCAAACGGAACCATCATTCGCCATAGAGGTAAACAAGGTCAGCAGGACGGATAGGAGCATGAGTGCAACGCCCGCCCAAAGGATATGATACCTTTTCAATTTATAAAATTCTGTTTTTACAATGCGAACCATGTTTATTCCCCCCTCTGCTTATATAATCTGTCAATTAGTAAGAACGAAACCAATGCCATGATCCCAAGAATGAATACAACTTGAAATGTTGAAGGAATTAGCCCTGTCATTTGCTCCAAGTCCATTTTTATTCCATGAGCCGCCATATCTCCTGCACTCCAAAATGTAGTCAGTGGCGTGGGCAGAAGCCATAACATGGTTTTAGGCAGCGTGTCAAACAATGCCGTAGCACTCATGTTCAGAACACTGTAAAAGACACACAGCAAAATGGAAAAAACGTAGGTCTTACTGAAAAAGACAACAAGAACGATCAACGGGAGTGTTCCTGCCGTAATGAAAATTCCTGTTTCAACCGCTAAAAACAATTTATAGCCTATTCCATAAACTTCCAATGTTCCAAATCCGCAAAGAATTGTTGCAATGGTAGAAGCCACACAAAAAACAATTCCAAAGAGAAACAGGACAATAATTTTTGCAAGCACCATTTGCGTGCTGGTTACGGGAATTGTACGCAGATTTTTGAATGTGTCGTTGTCGCGTTCCATAAAAAACAGGATAGCGGCAATCACACCGATAATGCAGGGCAGTAAAAACTGGATACCATATCCCAACACCATGTTAAATAGTCCGTCGAAAGCATCTGCCCGATCCGTATATCGCTCCATCATAGAGGGCGTTGTCATCAGATAAGTCAGCGGGATTGGAAACAGGAACGCAGCCAAAATAATCAGCGGAATAAATTTCTTCCGTTTCAATTTCAAAAATTCGCATTTGATTAGTTTAAGCAATTCCTTCGCCCCCTGTCACACGCTTGAAGTAATCTTCAAGACTTTCTTCACAGGTATGTGCTTCTGATACCTCCAATCCGTTTTCTACAAAAGCAGTTACAATTTTCCCCACGGGTAGCTCCATATTGTGTAGACGCAGATTGTGGTCGTCTTGTATGGAAAAATGGGTTTCATGGAAATTGCGTTCCAAAATTCTTGCCGCCTGTGCAGTATCAGAGAGCGTAAACCGGATATGTTTACTGCTTTTTTGCTCCAACTCAGCAAGGCTTTCTTCTTCCAGCAATGCACCGTGGTCAATAATTCCAATATCGTCAGCCAGCAAGGAAATCTCCGAAAGAATGTGACTGGAAATCAAAATAGTTTTTCCTCTTGCGTCGCAAAGCTCCCGAATAAAGGAGCGTACTTCTGCAATACCGATGGGATCGAGACCGTTGATCGGCTCATCCAAAATCAAAAGCTCCGGATCGTGCATAACGGCAAGGGCGATGGCAAGCCGCTGCTTCATACCAAGAGAATACTGTGAAAAGAGCTTTTTATCTTTGTAGGGCAGTTCTACCAGATCCAGAGCATCTTTGATAGCATGATTGTTTGGTACGCCCCGCAGAGTAGCAAAGATACGCAGGTTCTCTGTGCCGGTCAGATTGGGATAAAAACCGGGGGACTCAATCAGGCTTCCGATACGGGGCAACAGCTTCTTTTCGTTCCCTTGCAAAGACGTTCCCCAGATTTTGACCTCCCCGGAAGTCGGCTTCGTTAAGCCCAACAGCATTTTCATGGTAGTGGTTTTTCCGGCTCCGTTTCTGCCCAGCAGACCGTAAATTCTCCCAAACTTCACATGGATATTTAAGTCAGCCACACTCTTTTGTGAGCCGTATTGCTTCGTCAGATTTTTTGTTTCAATGATATAATTTGTATCCATATTCAAAACCTCCTGTTCTGTAAGGTATTCTATCATGCCAACCTTGCATTAACCTTGCCGCAACCTTGCATTAACCTTGCAATTTGAAATCCAGTAAAATGACAAAGGCTCCCGCCATAAAGACGGGAGCCCGCTTAACTCTCCAAAGGAAAAAGCAACATAAATTCGGTTCCTTTTCCCGGCAAACTTTCAACTGTTATACTCCCACCCATCTTTTCTACAAGCTGATGGACAATAGAAAGACCAAGACCGCTTCCTTTTTCAGACCGTCCTTTGTCACACTTATAGAGCCGTTCAAAAATGTGTTTCAAATCTTCCTTCTCAATTCCCACTCCATTATCCGCCAGCAGCAGCTCCATGTTATTTTCCTTCTTTGACAGGGCAATTTTGATTTTGTCTGCATGGCTGTGAGCGATTACATTTTGAATGAGATTATTGACAATCCTCATATAGCTGTCCATATCCAATCTTACCCGGACAGGATGTTCGGGAATATCAATGTCATACTCAACCTGTTTATCCTCAAAAATCGGTATCCAGTCAATGAGGATATTTCTTGTCAGCTCTGCGGCCTCAACACTCTGGATCTCCAAAGCAAACTCGTTAGAATTTAACTTGAACCAGTCAAAGAGTACATCAATATATTCTTTCAGATCATGGGCTTTCCGGCGGGCGGTTTCAATATAATCATCCCGGTCTTTTCCTGTGACCAGTCCTTTGTGTGCAGCGTCAAGATACCCAATCAGAGTAGTAAGGGGCGTTCGCACATCATGGGAAAGGCTCGTCATAAGCTGGCGGTTGGTTTCTTCTGTCTGCCGTACAGTTGAAAGTCTGCTTTCATAGGCCACAACGATCTCATTGATTTCATAGGCAAGAGGTGCTGTCAGTTCATTTGTTGCAGATAGAATACGCCGGTTGCCATTTCCGTTTTTCACATCAACCAGCACATCGGTCATTTCTGCTATTTGTTTTTTTACACGCCGAACGAGAACGATGGAAGTCAATACAGCCACAACAGCAATCACAATGGACAAGAATACGATAATTTCCATGCTGACTACACCTCCTTATTAAACCGGTAGCCAATCCCTTTGACCGTTTGTATATACTTTGGGCTTGAAGGATTGACTTCTAATTTTTTACGAAGCCGACTGATAATCGCCATAATGTTACTGTCATCATAGAAATATTCTTCGCCCCAAACTTCCTCATAAATCTGCTGTTTTGTCAAAATTTTCCCTTGATGCTTTGCACAGTACAGGAGCAGATCAAATTCCTTTGGTGGAAGTTCAAAAGTGCCATTTTCCGTCGTAACAGAACGATTTTCAAGGTCAATTTGCAATCCATCAAAATCCAGTTTTTGCACAGCTCCGGCTTGATGATTAAAACGGGTGTAGCGGCGAATGAGGGACGCAATACGGGCAATCAGTTCGTCCATATCAAACGGTTTTGTCAGATAATCGTCCGCTCCGGCCCGTAAGCCCCGTACTTTAGAAATGCTGTCATTTTTAGATGTGAACATCAAAATCGGCAGACTGTTCTCTTTGCGGATTTCTTCCAGCGTTTCAAAGCCATCCATACCGGGCATCATCACATCCAGCACTACAAGCTGGTATTCCTGCTCTCTTAATTTTTGCAAGCCTTCTTTCCCGGTATTACAAAAATCAGCTTCTATGTTTTCTGCTTGTACGCTACGTTTAATCAAAGCGCACAGCTCTCTGTCATCATCTATAATCAGGATTTTATTCATGGCGCAACTCCTTCCCTCGTTTTGTCCTTCCGTCAATCGGCTTTTCTGCGTTCTTTGGGATCAGCCAAACACCAGCCATCTTTACAGCGCCGGGGATACGCCCAGCAGCGCAATAGTAATTTACTCTACGAGGTGTCACGCCCCACTTCTCGGCGGCCTCTTTCAATGTCATATAGTCCATTTCGCACCTCCACAAAGTACATTATAGTTCCTCATCTCGAATAATGCAAGAAACATAATATGAATTATAAAGTTTAATCTTACTGCATTCTCTGAACTTAGGATACTCATTAGAATGGGGGTTAAGATAACGATATAGATGCACTTCACCTTGCCCTCATACTGCGGCAACAGGGCTTTCAGTGCTTCAAGATTATCGCCGTGGATGATCATGTTCTCACTGTCGTTGTTCTCGGTGTGCTGCCTCTGCTCACCAAAACTGTATTGCCGCTCCAGCACCCGGAAGGGAACTTCCTGATGATGGTTCACGACTTTATTTTTACCGATCCATTCCAAGGTTAGCATGGCGTTTTTCTCCAATCTAAAAATTTCAAACTGCGGACAAAAAGGACGCATTGTTGTAGCAAGCAGGGCTTTTGTCTATACAAACGCCATTTTT
>NZ_QULS01000017.1:0-53983 GCF_003482185.1 Faecalibacterium sp. OM04-11BH | reverse complement strand
GCACAGGTGCGGCGGCAAAAGATCGGCTTTATTTTTCAGGATTTCCGCCTGTTCCCGGAGTACACGGTGCGGGATAATATTCTGATTCCGTTCTATCTGGACCATAGAGCACCGGATGAGCAAATGCTTCACAAGCTGACTGAGATCTTGGGCATTGCGGGCAAGCTGCATTCCCGCCCCGCACAGCTTTCCGGTGGACAGCAGCAGCGTGTGGCAATCGCTCGTGCACTCATCGCAAAACCCCGCATCGTTTTTGCAGACGAGCCTACTGGAAATTTGGATACGCGGACGGGCGAGGATACGATGCGGCTTCTGATGGAATGCGCTGCGGAGTTCGGGCAAACGCTTATCGTTGTTACCCACAACCCGGAAATTGCGCAGAAGGCGCAGCAAGTCATTCGGATCGAGGATGGACAGATTCTGAGAGGAGAACTGCAACATGAAAAAGGGAATTTGGATACGCAATAAAATCATCCCCTACTACTTAAAAGGAGCAAAGTTTGCATTGGCTATGTTGCTAACTGAAAAAACATTGTCGGCATCCCAGATTGCAACAGCTATTTCGGAAAAAGGAATAAAATGTGACCGAAAAGAACTTGGAAAGATGCTGGCAAGTCTGGAACGGATGGGTGTAGTCACCTTAACAGATGGAGCCTATTCGTGTAGCACCAAGAAACTGAAAAACTGTCCGGTTGCATATTCTGAGGATCAGCTGATCGATTTAATTGGCATGACGCAGAGCACCGTAAACGGCAAAGCATTTTATAGTGCAACACCGCCAATGAGCGTCAGTTCTCGTGGGAATAGCGGCGTATAAAGGAAGATCATTCAAATTGAAGATGGGCAGATTGCAGGAAAAGCTGGCGAAAAATAAAAAGGCCCCTGCCCGTCATAAGGCAGAGGAAAGCTATCTGCTCACCACCAAGCTGTACTGCGGTAAGTGCGGAGCGCTGATGTTCGGAGAAAGCGGTGTCAGCCACACCGGGAAAATGTATACCTATTACAAGTGTGCCGCCGCCAAGAAGAAAAAGACCTGCGATAAAAAGGCCGTGCGGAAACAGTGGCTGGAAGATCTGGTGGTCAACGAGACCATGAAGCTGGTGGAAGATGACGCTTCCATGAATGCCATCATTGCCAAAGTCATGGAATTGCAAAATCAGGAAAGCACAGACCTGCCCATCTACGAAAAGCAGCTGAAGGAAACGGAAGTCGGCATCACCAATATGCTGAACGCTATCCAGATGGGCATTCTGACCAGTTCAACCAAAGAGCGGCTGGAAGCTCGGGAAGAACAGCGGAAGGAGCTGCAAGCCCGCATTGCCGAGGAACGGCTTGCCAAGCCGAAGATGAAAGAGGAGTTCGTCCGGTTTTGGCTGCTTCGCTTCCGCAAGCTGGATATGACCCAGCCGGAGCAGCGACAGGCACTGGCGGATACCTTCATCAATGCCATCTATCTCTACGATGATAAGGTTCTCATTACCTTTAATTATAAGGAAGGTACAGAAACGGTCGCTTTCGGGGAAGCTGTGAAAGCGGAGAAAAGTTCGGATATGAGTGCGCGAGGTGCACCAGATATTGAACGTCAAATCGTAAGATTTGACGTTCTTTTTTGCTATGTAACCCCGAAAAATCGGGGCCTGCACGGTCAATGCACGGTTTTTGCACGGTCGGCTTTTTCGTTGGAATCCTCTGCATGGGCTGGAATTGCTTTGAAATGTGTGGTAAATTTTGCATCAGGTCAGCAGAGCCAGACGGAGCTGCGCCTTTACTTCGTGGTCTGCATTCTTCAAAAGTTCCAGCAGAGCAGTCATAGAGATGGTTGGTTCGCCTGCGGCGGGTACAGGCTGGATGCTTTCGCAATCCTCAAACCAGCTTCTCCCACAGTGCATTCAATGCGGCAGCAGTATCCGCATCCATGCCCTCGTTCAGGCGGCGAGCAGCGTACCAGAGGGTAGAGCTTTCGCTCTGCACATTGGCAAGGGTGGTGTCTTGCAGCGGCAGAGCAAAGTCTGCCACCGACAGAACGTCTCCTTCCTCCGGGTCGGTGCCGTCCAGCGTCTGGAAGCAGCCATACCGCTGCTCCATGGCGGCGGGGTCGTCCACGATAAACAGGGTGCTCTCACACAGATAAAAATCAGAGTTCAGCTTGTCCTCGCTGGACTGCATCAGCCGCTGCAGGGAGGCATCCTGCGTTTCAAAGTCCAGTGCCAGCCAGATGCCCTTTACCGTGACCTTCACCTTGCCATCGCCGTTCACGTCCCCGGCAAGGGCTTCCAGCTGGGTCTCCAGCTGGCTGAGAAAGGCAGTGTCCGGGTCGGTGCGGCTCACCACTGCCACGGTGTAGTCTGGCTGCACTTCGGTGACCCGGTTCCAGACGAAATACCCCACCGCCAGCAGGGCAGCAGCGATCAGCACCACATAATACCAGTGGTAGTGCCACCAGTTGGCACGCTGCTGCGCCGGGGTCAGGGGAGGGGGCGTTTCTTGGATCAGGTCTTCGGGTTTGATATCCCGTTCGTAGCGGTAGGATGCCATGGCTGTGTCCTCGTTTCGTCTGTTTTTCTGCATCTATCATAGCACAAATTCCCGGGCAGCGGCAGACTGCCCGGGAATTTTTCATGCTTTATTTACACCCGTGTACGCAGGCACTTGAGGTCTGTGCCGGTTACGGCGTAGGCCCCGGTGCCAGCGGGCAGGAACAGGCTCTGCCCCTTGCGGATGGGCAGGCTTTCGCCGGTGGCGGTCTCGGTCAGGGTGCCCTTGCCTTCCAGTACCAGCAGAGAGGTGAAGGAGGTCTCGTCGCAGATATCCTCAAAGCCACCCTCTACGGCATCCACCGTGAAGTAATCACACTGCGCCAGATGGCCGTGGAAGTCCTGCGCTTTCGGCGGCTCCCGGAGGGTAACATCCAGCGCCTGCGGGATGTGCAGCTGCCGGGGCTTGCCATCTGCGCCCAGACGGCTGTAGTCGTAGATGCGGTAGGTGACGTTGGAGTTCTGCTGGATCTCTGCCACCACGATGCCCTTGCGGATGGCGTGCAGCGTGCCGGAGGGGATGAAGAAGCAGTCCCCCTTGTGCACCGGCACGGCGTTCAGCACATCGGTCAGGGTGTTATCCTGAATGCGGCGTTCAAACTCCTCCTTTCTGATCTCATGGGTGAAGCCGTAGTAGAGGGAGGCACCCGGCTCTGCTTCCAGCACATACCACATCTCGGTCTTGCCGTACTGGTGCTCGTGCTCCAAAGCGTATTCATTGGAGGGGTGTACCTGAATGGACAGGTCTTTTTTGGCATCAATGAGCTTGGCAAGTACGGGGAACTCGCTGAACTTTTCGCAGTGGGTGCCAAGGCAGCCGGGATGAGTGTTGATGTACTGCTGGAAGGTGGAGCCGTCCGGCAGGTAGCTGGGGCCGTCCGGGTGGCAGGACAGCATCCACGCCTCGCTCAGGGGGTGTAATTCGCTCTGGATGCCGTACTCGGTGCGCAGCTTTTCGCCGCCCCAGAGGTAGTCTTTGCAGCTGGGAGTAAGCTGAATCGTTTTCATTTTATATACCTCGAATATGCCTGAAATTGAACACAACGATTTTTCCGAAAAAGGGTGCAAAAAGCTGCCCCGTCCATTTTTCGGCGGGAACGAGGCAGCCAGTTTGCAGGGGGTTATGCTTTCAACAGGGCAGAGGCAGCTTTGCCAAGGGTGTCGTTGATGGCATCGGCTGCTTCTTCGGTGGGAGCAACGGCAGAGAGATACACCTTGATCTTCGGCTCAGTGCCGGAGGGGCGTACCATCAGCTTGGCACCGCCCGCCAGACGGAACTCCAGCACGTTTGCCTTGGGCAGTCCGGTGCCGGCGGTGTTGTAGTCCACTACGCTTTCCACGGTCATGCCGCCGATGGCGGTGGGCGGAGTCTGGCGCAGCTGCTTCATGATGGCGTCCATGGTGTGCATTCCGCTTTCGCCCTCAAAGGCGAAGCTGTGCAGGGCGTTGCGGTAGCAGCCAAACTCGGCGTACAGCTTGTTGATGGCATCCAGCAGGGTCATGCCCTGCTTTGCGTACCATGCAGCGGCTTCGCACACCAGCAGGGTGGCGTTGACGGCGTCCTTGTCCCGGACGTGAGCGCCGGACAGGTAGCCGTAGCTCTCCTCAAAGCCAAAGATGTAGCGGTCGGCTTCACCTGCGGCTTCCAGCAGACCGATCTGCTCGCCGATGAACTTGAAGCCGGTCAGGGTGCGGCGCAGCTCCACGCCGTACTTTGCCGCCACCGGGGTGGCCATATCGGTGGAGACGATGGTGGTCACAGCCACCGGATGCTCCGGCATGGTGCCCAATGCCTTGCGGGTGCGGCAGATGTAGTCCAGCAGAATGATGCCCATCTCGTTGCCGGTGATGAGCCGGTAGCCGCCCTTGCCGTCCGGCACGGCGGTGCCGCAGCGGTCACAGTCCGGGTCGGTGCCCAGCAAAAGATCCGGGTGCACTTTGTCGCACAGCTCCAGACCCTTCTGCATGGCTTCCCGGATCTCCGGGTTCGGGTAGGGGCAGGTGGGGAAGTTGCCGTCCGGCTTTTCCTGCTCCGGTACCACGGTCACATGGGTGACGCCCAGTTTTGTCAGCAGCTTTTTCACGCATTCCAGACCGGAGCCGTTCAGCGGAGTGTACACCAGCTTCAGGTCGGCGGTGCCAGCCCCATCGCCCACACGCTGGGCATAGACGGCATCCACAAAGTCGTCCAGACATTTCTCACTGCTGTATTCGATCTTGCCCTCGGCAAGGGCTGCGTCAAAGTCCGCAGGCTGTACGGCAAAGCAGTCTACTGCTTCAATGGCGGCAAGGATCTTTGCTGCCACCTCAAGGGTGATCTGGCAGCCGTCTGCGCCGTAGACCTTGTAGCCGTTGTACTTGGCGGGGTTGTGGCTGGCGGTAACGCACACGCCTGCACCGCAGCCGTAGTACCGCACCGCCCAGCTTAGCGCCGGGGTGGGCTCCAGACGGGGGTAGATGTACGCCTTGATGCCGTTAGCAGCCAGAACAGCCGCCGTTTCTTTTGCGAACACATCGCTCTTGATGCGGCTGTCGTAGCCGATGGCCACCTTTTTGGGCAGGTCGGAGGCGTTCAGGTAGTTGGCAAGCCCCTGGGTTGCCTTGCGGATGTTGTAGACGTTCATTCGGTTGGTGCCTGCCCCGATGACACCCCGCAGACCGCCGGTGCCGAATTCCAGCTCCCGGTAAAAGCGGTCGGTGATGGCATCCTCGTTGCCTGCAATGCTGTTCAGTTCATCGGCAAGGTCGGCAGGCATCCCGGGCTGGGAAAGCCAGCGGTCATACTGCTGTTTGATTCGTTCTTCCATAGGATCACACTTTCTTCCTTCAAATAAAGACAGTTTCGGTGCAGACGATCATTGCACGCTGTCCTCCGTGTCAGGCTCTTCTTCCGGTTCCTCTTCCTTGCGCCCGGCTTTTTCCAGCTGAGCAAAGGCGGGGCGCATCAGGCTTGCCATGCCAAGGGCAGAACCTGCGCCGCCGATGAGCAGCCACAGGGGCAGCAGATAGACGAACCACGCAGGGGCGGCTTTTGCCAGCAGGGGAAACCACGCCAGAAAAGCCAGATTCCCCACAGTGGGCAGCAGGTTTGCAAGGGTCATGCGGCCGCCGTCCGCCAGCACCGGCAGAACGCCGGGATAGGTGAACCGTGCCAGCAGGGCAAAGCCCCAGCTGCCGCAGCAGCCCGCCAGCACCAGCAGCAGAAAGGACGCTGCCGCCAGAATGCCGGTGCTGGGGGTGTCCTGTGCGGTGGCGGTGCGCAGCCCGGTGAGGGCGGCAAAGCCTGCCAGCAAAAGCACCAGCCACAGGGCAGTAGATTGCTTAAAATCCCGCTTGAACGCCTTGAAAAAGTCGGTATGGACGGTGTAGTCCTCCTTTGCCGCCATCTTGTTCACCACCGTGAACAGCCCCAGGGTGGAGGCTCCGGCGGTGACGATGGGCAAACAGCACACCAGCCACAGAAGGTTGGCAAAAAGCAGATCGCCGATCTTCCCCATAGTGCGGTAGAAGGGGCTGTCGATGTTGGTCTTTTTCATGGCGTTTCCTTTCGGGCGGAGGGCTCAGAGGGGCGGTTTACTCGCCGATGCTCTTGAGGTACTCCAGATTTTTGTCGATGAGGGCGCACCGCTGCTTTACGCAGTCCACACTGCGCAGCGGGTCGGCGGGGGTGTTGAAGGCGAAGTCCAGCAGCTTGTCAATGGTGGTAGAAGCTACATGGAGACGGGTATCGCTGGCTGCATAATAAATATACACGCTTCCGTCATCGTCTGCAATGGCACCGTTGGTGAACACCACGTTGGAAACGTCGCCCACACGCTCCCAATCCCGGGGAGCG
The DNA here is from genome assembly GCF_003482185.1 of Faecalibacterium sp. OM04-11BH. NCBI lineage: Bacteria > Bacillati > Bacillota > Clostridia > Eubacteriales > Oscillospiraceae > Faecalibacterium > Faecalibacterium sp. OM04-11BH. Next base: position 47,614 of record NZ_QULS01000017.1, on the reverse strand, counting down.
ATCAGGAAGCCGGAGGGCTCCGCGATCACCTTGCTGGGGTCGTCCAGTGCGGTGACGAACACATAGATGACGTACCGCAGCCCGGCGGCGGTATTCCGCACGCCGTGGGCAATGTGCAGCCAGCCCTTTTCGGTCTTGATGGGGGTGGCACCCTCGCCGTTCTTTGCCTCGGTGATGGTGTGGTAGCGGCGGGGGCTGGTGATGATCTCCTCGTCAATGACGGCGTGGGTGATGTCCTCGCACAGACCAAAGCCTACGCCGCCGCCGGAACCGGTGTCGATGAAATCATCCATGGGGCGGGTGTAGAAGGCGTACTTGCCGTTGACGAACTCCGGCAGCAGATCCACATTGCGCTGCTGGGGGCTGCGCTTGGTGACAAGGTTCGGCAGACGCTCCCAAGTCTTGAGGTCTTTGGTGCGGACGATGCCTGCGGCAGCCACGGCAGCGGACAGGTCATTCACGCTGTTGTCCTTGCTCTCGGAGCAGAACACGCCGTAGATCCAGCCGTCCTCGTGCTGGGTCAGGCGCATATCGTAGACGTTGGTCTCCTCCGGGCAGGTGTCCGGCAGCAGGATGGGCTTTTCCCAGAAGTGGAAGCCCTCCACCGGGCTGTCACTTTCTGCCACGCCAAAGAAGCTCTTGCGGTCGTTGCCCTCGATGCGTGCCACAAGGTAATACTTGCCGTTCAGCTTGATGGCACCGGAGTTGAACACGGCGTTCACGCCCAGACGCTCCATAAAGTTGGGGTTCGTCTCCGGGTTGAGATCGAACCGCCACGAAAGGGGAATGCTCTCACGGGTCAGCACCGGGTTTTCCCACCGGTCATAGATGCCGTTGTAGAAATCGGTCTTTTTGTTTTTGCGGGCCAGGTAGGCATCCTGCAAAGCCTTCTGGCGCAGGTATTCGGGGTGGAGTTTAGACTGTGACATCGGGGTTCCTCCTTATCAGTTCCATGCACATTCTGCCGTTGTGGTAGGGGCACTTCCACGGCTCAAGGATGGGTTTGCGGCTGGACGGTTTTCCGTCTGCGTCCACCTCCCAGAACCATTCACTGCCGGGGCGTTTGTCTACCATCACGTTGCAGATGTAGTGGTAAATATCGGCGGCGGCATCGCGGTATTTTGCATCGCCGCTCTTGTTGTATTCGTTCACGAAGCCCAGTACGCTTTCGGCCTGCACCCACCACACACGGGTGGTGTTCACCTTGCCCCGGTCGCACTCGTTGACCACCGAGTGGTCAATGTAAGCTTCCTTGTAGATGTGGGCGGCAAGGTCGGAGTTGATGGCGTGGATGTGCTTGGAAAGCGCTGCATCGCCCAGTAAATCGCAGCCCCAGTCGATGAGCCAGCTGGACTCGATATCGTGGCCGTAGCTGTACAAATCGATGATGGAGTTGTAGTGCTGGTCAAAGAACACCAGCTGCCGGTGCAGTTCCGGGCTGTAAATCTTGTGCTCGTAGATATCAAGGATACGGCGCAGGGCTTTTTCCACCTCCGGGTCACGGCTTGCCTGATAAAGCCCGGCGTATCCCTCGAACACATGGAGCAGGGTGTTCATGGTCTTTGCCGCCATGACACCGTTTTCGGAGAGCTTTTCGTTGCTCTCCGGCTTCCAGTCGATGGTAAAGGCCTCCAGATAGCCCTCGCTGTCGGTGCAGTGCTGCTCGATGAGATGAAAGATCTTTTTTGCGTAGGTCAGCGCAACGGGGTCTTTGGTCAGCCGGTAGTAAGCGGAAAGGGCATAGATGGCAAAGCCCTGATTGTAGGTGTGCTTGGTGGTGTCCTGCGGCTTGCCGGTGTAATCGCAGCTCCAGTACACGCCGCCGTTTGCCTCGTCGTAGCAGTTTTTCAGGAAGAACTGGTAGGCGTGGCGGGCATCCTCGGCAAGGTCTGCCCGGCCGGTCAGCATGGCCGCCTCGGAGAAGAACCACAGAATGCGGCTGTTCAGGATGCAGCCCTTTTCGGCTTTTTTATCCAGCTTCAGGTCAAAATCCATGTAGCCGTAAAAGCCGCCGTTTTCCTCGTCCCGCAGCCCTTTCCAGAAGGGAATGATGGTTTGCAGCAGCATTTCTTCTGCTGCCTGTTTGATGGAAGACATAATACAGAACTTCCTTTCTGTACAAAGTAAAACCCTCTCGGTCACGGCTTGCGCCGTGCCAGCGCCCGGTAGGGGACGTAAAATCTCTTTTTGCAGAGATGGCGATGCGAAAGCATTGACAGAGAGGGTTACGCTTGACGCTTAGCGGATGCCCACCTCGTGGTCGGTGGGGCCTGCGTTATCGTGGGTCTTGATGTAATCCACCACCTCGTCTACGGTGGTGAAGGCCAGACCGACATAGCTGTCGGCGCAGCCATAGTACAGAGCGATGCGGCCGGTGTCGGCATCCTGCAAGGTGGCGCAGGGGAAGCAGACGTTGGGCACGAAGCCACGCTCCTCATACCACTTTTCCGGGGTCAGCAGGAAGTTGCCGCAGCGGTACAGTACCTTGCTGGGTTCGTCCTTATCCAGAATGGCACCGCCGATGGAGTAGACGAAGCCATTGCAGGTGCCGGTAACGCCGTGGTAGAACAGCAGCCAGCCCTCGCTGGTTTCAATGGGGGCAGCACCGCCGCCGATCTTCACGCTCTCCCACCAGTTGGAGCCCTTGCTCATTACATGGCGGTGACGACCCCAGAACTCCATATCCGGGCTCTGGCTCAGGAAGATGTCACCAAAGGGGGTGTGGCCGCTGTCAGACGGGCGGCTCAGCAGGGTGTACAGGCCGTTGATCTTGCGGGGGAACAGCACGGCGTTGCGGTTGAAGGGGATAAAGGGGTTCTCGATGCGGACAAAGGTCTTGAAGTCGGTGGTCTTGGCGATGCCGATGGACGCACCGTAGAAGTCCTGACACCAGATGATATAGTAGGTGTCCTCCACCTTCACAAGACGGGGATCGTAGGCGTACACCGGCATAAACGGCTCGCCCTTTTCGTTGACGAAGGGGATCTTGTCCTTGTCAAAGTTCCAGTGGATGCCGTCCTCGCTGCGTCCCAGATAGATGTAGGGGATGCCGTCGATCTGCTCGCCACGGAACACGCCGATGAACTTGCCCTCGTAGGGCACCACGGCACTGTTGAAGATGCGTGCCACCCCTTCCACAGGGTTGCGGTCGATGATGGGGTTCTCATTGTACCGCCACACCGGGGCGGTAACATCGGCAGGCTTTTCCTGCCAGGGGATGTTGGGCAGTGCATCGCAGAACATTTTTACGTTGCTCATAAGATAAACTCCTGTAATAGAAGATTGTTTGTTTTCCTTCTGCTGTATTCTCCCGGCTCCTGCACAGAAACCGGGAGAAGCAGCAGATGATGAAGGAAAAATGTGGATGTCGCAATTTTAGCCCTTCACAGCACCGGCAGCCATGCCGCTGTAGATCTGATCCTGACACAGCAGGAACACGATAAGGGCGGGGATGATGGTGATGATGACACCGGCGCAGATGTAGTTGTACTGGTTGCCCATGGGGCCGGAGAACACATACAGCGAGGTAGCAACCACCTGATACTTGGTCTTATCCTGCAGATACAGGTTTGCCATGTAGTATTCGTTGTAGGTGGACACACCCTTCAGGATGGCGCTGGTGACGATGGCGGGCTTCAGCAGGGGCAGCAGGATCTTGAAGAACACACCAAAGTAGGTGCAGCCATCCAGAATGGCGCTTTCGTCCAGCGTGGGAGAAAGGTTCTCGAAGAACTGCAAAAAGATATAGATGGTGATAACGTCTGTGCCCATCATCAGGATGATGTAGCCGGGCATGGAGTTTACCAGATGCAGAGCAGTCATGATCTGGTACACCGTGACCTGGGAGGCGATGCCGGGGATCAGGGTGGCAATGGTGAACAGGTTGCGGATCAGCTTATTGCCGGGGAACTTGAACCGGTTCAGCACATAAGCCAGCATGGCGCTGATCATAATGCTGCCTGCCAGCACGCAGATCAGGATAATAAAGCTGTTGAGGAACGCCTTGCCCATGTTGGCCTTGTTCCATGCGATGATGAAGTTATCGAAGTTCAAAAAGTTCTTGGGCAGGGTGATGACGTTGGTGCTGGCATACTCTTCCTCCGTCTTAAAGGCGGTGAAGATACAGGACACGATGGGCACCAGTGCCACGAAAGCGGCAAAGATCAGCAGCACATACTTGCAGATATTGATGAGGATGCGCTTCATTTTGATTGCGTTCATACGTTCTGCCTCACTTTCACTTGGTTACGCCGCTGCTGCGGTTTTCCAGCCATTTTTCCACAGCCTTCTGGGCGTAGGTGACGATCACGATGAGCAGCAGCAGAACCACAGCCATGGCGGATGCAAGACCCACCTTCTGGTCGGTATGGGCGATCTTGTCCATGACCACGAAGTAGGTGGAGGTGTTGAAGCCGCCGCCGGTGACAACATAGGGCATCTCGAAGGCGGACAGTGCGCCGGACACCGAGATGATGAGGTTCAGCACCACGATGGTGCTGATGGAGGGCAGGATGATGTCTTTGAAGCGGTGCCATGCGTTGGCACCGTCGATCTCAGCAGCCTCGTACAGAACGGGGTCCACGGAAGCGATAGCACCGATGAACATGACGATGTTCTGGCCGATGTATTTCCAGATAGAGCAGGCCACCAGCACGACGTTGTTGATGGACTCATCCCGGAGCCAGAAGGGCAGCTTATCCACGTTGAAGCCCACCCAGCTCAGCAGGGTATCCAGCACAAAGCCGTGGGTGAAGAAGAACTTGAAGATGAAGCCCACCGAGATGCCGCAGATGAGGCAAGGAAAGTACAGTGCACCACGGAAGAACTTGCTGCCCTTGCACTTGAAGCTCAGGATGGTGGCAAACAGCAGCGCCAGCGCCATCTGCACCACCGAACCTACCATGTAGTAAAGGCTCAGGCTCAGAGCATGGAAGCAGTCTTTGCGGGTAAAGACCGAGATGTAGTTCTGCAGACCCACAAAGGTACGTCTGCCGATGTACTTCATTTTGAAGAAGCTGAACTCCACCATTTTGAAGAAGGGCAGATAGGTGAACATGAACAGCAGTACCAGCGGAACGAACAGGAACACCAGCGTGACGATGAGCTGCTGCCCGCGCATACTGTGAAAGTATTCGCTGAAGCTCTTGCGCTTTTTAGGCGCGGATACGGTTGCGGAAGATGCCATGTAAAAGACCTCCTTTCACCAAAAGCAGGGCGGACATGGGCCCGCCCTGCTGATTTATAACGATAGATCGCTTACTGCGGTGCGCAGGCATCCACAGCTGCGTCCCATGCAGCGTTCCAGTCGGCTACGATGTCGTCCAGAGTCTCGTCGCCGTTGATGCCAGCCTCCACCACACGCATGACGTGGGTCTGGTCGGCATTCAGCATCAGCTCAGCCTCCTGCTGCACCTCGGTGGCAAGGTCTGCCAGCTCTGCGGGGGCGGGAGCATCCTCGACTAGGTCGATGCCGTCAAATGCCTTCAGGGTATCGGGGTATTCCTGGCTCTTCAGCACCGGCACACCGCCCTGATCATAAGCAAAGTTGGAGCTTTCGGTCAGCCACTTGATGTAGAGCATGGCAGCCAGCTTTTTGTCATCGGTGGTGTTCTTGTTCACACCGTAGCAGTAGTCTGCACCTGCGCTGGCGTACTGGGTACCCTTGACGGTGATGGGGAACGGCATATAGCCAATGTCGTCGGCGTGGTCACCGGCGGCCTGCATCTGCACGATGGCCCAGCTGCCCAGAACCATGGCACCGATCTGGCCGTTATTGATGCGGGGCTTGGAGCCCTCCCAGTCGGTGGTGGTGGGGTCGGCCTCGGTCAGGCCGCGCTTCACTGCTTCGTACAGGATGTAGTACACAGCGTAGGGACCCATATCGTCCGCACCCAGAATGCCCTTCTGGAACGGATCCTTGGTCTGGGGCATGGTAATGTTCATCCAGTTCGGGTCGCCGGTTGCGCCGCCGCTGGTGTAAGCATCCCATGCGGTCATGGTCCAGCCGGCGGCGTAGTTGGTGTACAGGGGATCAATGGAAGGATCGTAGTCCTTGATCTTCTGCAGGTCATCCAGGAACTCGTCCGGGGTCTTGGGCAGGGTGGTGATGCCGGCAGCCTCAAAGACCTTCTTGTTGTAGACGATGCCCTGTGCATTGCCGGTGGAGGGGATGCCGTACACGCTGCCGTTATAAGCGCGGTTGGAAGCGAAGTTGTAATCGTTCTCAATGTCGCTCAGTGCGCACAGAGGCTCAAAGTAGTCGCCCAACTCGGTCAGGGGGATGTTGGTGGGGATCATGCACAGATCACCCCAGTCGTTGGAAGTCAGACGGGTGGTCATGTCGGTGGCATAGTCGGTGATGCCCTCGTACTTGATGGTGATGTTGGGATACAGCTTCTGGAATGCGGCAACGTAGCCGTCAAAGGTGCCGTCCTCGATGAGGTCGGTGCGGTGGCTGACGAACTTCAGATCGGCCTTCAGGTCGGTGTTGTCGGTGCCGACGGTCAGCTCGTTGTAAGCCTTTGCACCGTCTGCGCTGGCAGCGGAACCGGCGGTGCTGCCGGTGGAGCCGGCGGTAGAAGTGCTGCTGCCGCCGCAGGCGGCAAGAGCAGAGGCTGCGGCCAACACACCAGTGACCTTCAGGAAGTTACGGCGATTGATCTTACGCATAGGAATGTCCTCCTTCTTTATGTGGAACCTTTTTCTGATTTGCGAAAGCTTCCGTTAGCTTGATTTAGCTAATTGATAACTCTCGCTTCCCGTGATTTGAGTATAGTCTTTTCACAGCGCACTGTCAATATCACCCAAAAGATTCGGTGTTTTGGTGGCAATTCGGCGATTTTCTTGTGAAAACTGACCTGCAAATCCGGGATACAACACGAAAATTAAACTTAAAATGTTTTATTAGCTAACAAAATAGAGAAAATTAGCCTAAATAATGGCTAGCTTGAAGGTTTTTCAAAGGTCTTTATTGACGAAACTACCGAAAACTGTTATGCTAGTTATAAAGTTAATCGGAATTTTATTTACCTCATAACCAAATCAAGAAGAAAGCTGGTCAGGAACATGGCAAAAGCAGTACGCATGGCGGACATTGCACAGCGGCTGGGCATCAGCACCGTTTCCGTTTCCAAGGGTTTGGCAGGGAAGGAGGGCGTAAGCGCCGAGATGCGTGCCAAGATCGTTGCCACCGCTGAGGAGATGGGCTACCAGCCCCCCGCCCGGACCAACGCCCACCCCGGCGGTGAGAGCATCGGCATTCTGGTGGCAGACCGCTTTTTCAACGAGAATGCCTTTTATTCCAATCTGTACCGTGCCGTGTTGAAAGCTGCCACCGAGCAGGACATCTCGGTTCTGATGGAGATCGTTCTGCCGCAGGCAGAAAAAAGCTGCAATATGCCCACCTTCCTTGTAAACCGGAAAGTGGACGGCCTGATTTTTATGGGCGAGATCAGCCGCCGCTACCTTGCTACGGCGGTGCAGACCGGCGTGCCCTTTATGCTGCTGGACTTCTACGACGATGCTATTGCCGCCGACTGCGTGCTCAGCGACAACACCAGCGGCAGCTACACGATGACCGAGCACCTTATCTCCACCGGGCGGCGGAACATCGGTTTTGTTGGCAGCGTGCTGTCCACCAGTTCCATCATGGACCGGTATCTGGGCTATGTCAAGGCGATGCTCCGTGCCGGTCTGCCCATCCGGGACGACTGGCGGCTGGAGGACCGGGATGATCAGGGCAAGTTCATGCCGTTCTCTCTGCCCCACGAAATGCCGGACGCCTTTGTCTGCAACTGCGATGCGGTGGCCTATAATCTGGTGGAGACCCTCAAGCGCAACGGCTACCGGGTGCCGCAGGATGTGGCAGTGACCGGCTACGACGACTACCGCTATTCCACTATTTGCAGCCCCCAGCTCACCAGCTACCGGGTGGACTTGGACGGCATGGCAAAAACGGTGGTGGCGCAGCTGCGCCGCAAAATGGCGCATAAGCCTGCCATTGCTCCCACCGTCATCGTGCCCGGCGGCTTTGTAAGAAGAGAATCTACCTGATAAAAAAGGGCTGATGCACGAAGGTTTGTGCATCAGCCCCTTTAGCGGAAAATAGAGTTTATATTGGGGATGCCGGAGCGTCTGCGGACGCTCCGGCATCCCGTTTTCATTTTTACAGGATCGTTCTCAGAAAGGCGGTCAGGACGTTTGCCGCCTGCCGGTGGTTCTCTGCGCCGGGGTGCTGCCGGGCACCCACGGTTTCCGGCGTGGTATTGGGCAGCTCCAGCAGATAGACAGAGCTGTCTCCGGTAATGGCCTTGTACTGCTCCATGCCCTGCCGCAATACCGGCAGCAGCTCGCTGCCCAGCATCCCGATGCACCACACCAGCTTTGCCCCGGGGTTCTTCGCCCGGAGCAGCGTCAGAAAATGCTGTACACCATTTGCCACTTTTTGGGCGTCCGCAGGGTGGAAGTCCCCATTGGAGAGCCGCCGCAGCTGGTGGGGCTTGCCGGTGGCAGGGTCTTGCCACGGCGGGTTATCAAATGCGCCCGTGTCGTTGGTGCCCAGGTTGACGATAACAGCATCCGGTTTCCATGCAGCAAAATTGTTTTCCTGCTGTGCGCCAAGGGCGGCATTGCGCTGCCCCATAGCTACACCGCACACCTGCGTATAGTAGGGCGGCATCACATGGCGCACGTCGTTGTCCCAGCCGGTCACGAGGCCCCAGCCACTTTGCGAGATGCAGCGGTATTCGGCTCCCAGTGCATCGGCGGTCAGGCGGCCGTAGTGGTTCTCCGCAGAGAAAAAGGCTCCCACCCAGTCCTCCTCCGGCTTGGCTCCGATGGCGCCCTCGCCGCTGGTGATGCTGTCGCCCACAAACTCCAGTCGATACTGCGGCTCCGGCAGGGGCAGAAATTCGCCGCCTGCATATTCCAGCCCGGTGATCTGCAACAGATGCGCCGGGTCATCATGCATGGCCTGCACATCCTTTAGCAGCCGGAGGTGCTTTGCCTTGCCCGGTGTCATGCCCCGGAACAGGCACACCCGGCTTTTGCCGGGGTTCACGGCAAACCGTGCCACCCATGCGCCGTTCAGCTCTACGCTGACCCACGGCTCTACCATCTCATAGTCGGCGAAAAGATCCACCCATAGTTCGCTGCCGGTAAATTCCAGCTCCATGCCGCTGGCTGTCCAGAACAGGGTCAGCGGGTCACGCCCGGCGTGCCGTCCCAGCGCCCGCACCTGCGGCAGTTGGGCCAGCGTCGCAGTTGTAAGTTGCTCCATTTTCTGTTCCTCCCCTTGGTTTTTTGCCTGAAGCATAGCAGATTCTACCCAAAATCGCAAGCTAAATCTGTAAGCTAATAAAAACCTAAAATTTAGTTTAGCCTTTGCACTTCCCGGTGCAGGGGCTTTTTTCGGGTCAGGTTGACCAGTGCTTTGACCCTCTCCTTGTACCATACGCTGAAAATGAAGCGGCATATTGACGGAACTTCCAAAACTGTCTTATACTTGTTGTGCAATCTGACGTTGATTTTTGAGAAAACGAGGAAGATGTCATGGAGCTGGAACATAACTTTTACGGGGTGAATTTTGCACCCTTTCCCCGACGGGGCGTGTTGAGCAGCGAGACTGCCCAACGCAGTATGGCAGCCATGGTGGAAGCCACCGCCGCCAACTGGGTCATCCTGTCGCCCTCTGGAATACAGTCTGACCCTTATAGTGAGGAGATCAACTGGAACACCGATGCCACCCCCACAGACGAGGAGCTGTGCGGTGCCATCCGCTTTGCCAAGCAGTTGGGCTTGCAGGTGGCGCTGAAGCCCACCGTCAACTGTGCCAACGGCGTGTGGCGGGCGCGCATCAGCTTTTTTGACCACGATGTGCCCTGCGAGACCCAGTGGAGCGGATGGTTTGCCAACTACACCGCCTTCCAGACCCACTACGCGGCTCTTGCCGAAGCCGAAGGCTGTGGGCTGTTCCTGACCGGTTGCGAAATGACCATGACCGAGCACCGGGAAACAGAGTGGCGCGCCCTCATTGCCGCTGTGCGGCAGCAGTACCACGGCCCGGTGAGCTATAACTGCGATAAATACGGCGAGGACCATGTGAACTGGTGGGATGCCGTGGACTGCATCGCCTCCAGCGGCTACTACCCCCTGAAGGACTGGGAAAACCAGCTGGATCGCATCGAGGCGGTGAGCCAAAAATACAAAAAGCCCGTCCTCTTCAGCGAGGCAGGCTGCATGAACATCACCGGTTCTTCTGCTGTGCCCAACAACTGGGAGCTGAAGGGAACACGGAATGATCTGGAGCAGGCAGATTGGTATGAGGCAATGTTTTCCGCCTGCGCCAAGCGTCCGTGGGTCATGGGCTTTGGCGTGTGGGACTGGCCTGCCGACACCAGAGCAGTCAGTGCCTACGCCGTGTCCGGCCGTCCGGCGGCAAAAATTATCCATAGCGCATATCAGGGAGGAGTTTTAGAATGAATACGTCCAATTTTGCTCGCTTGAAAGAACTGTTCCGCCGTGCCGCAGCAGGGCAGGAGTTGACCATTGCCTTTTTGGGCGGTTCCATCACGCAGGGCAGCCTTTCCACCCAGCCCGGTAATGCCTACGCTTTCCGGGTGTACCAGTGGTTCGTGGATACCTTTCCGCAGTCGAAGTTCTACTATGTCAACGGCGGCATCGGCGGCACCAGCTCCCACTATGGCGTTGCCCGTGCCGTGACCGATGTGCTGATGTACCAGCCGGATTTTGTGGCGGTGGATTTCAGCGTCAACGATCTGGAAGTCCCCTTCCGGCAGGAGACTTACGAGGGCGTTGTCCGCAAGCTGCTGACATGGCCCTCTCACCCGGCGGTGGTGCTGCTGAACAACATTTACTATGATACCGGCGAGACGTCACAGGACGAGCACAACGCCGTGGGCGACCACTACGGTGTGCCCCACGTCAGCATCCGGGACAGCGTTTACAAGGATCTGCGTGCCGGTAAGTATGCCAGCCGCACCCTGCTCAGCCCTGATGGGCTGCACCCCAACGATTACGGCCACGGTCTGGTGGCAGGGGAGATCATCAAGCTGTTGGAGGCAGTCAACGCCCACCGGGAAGAACCAGAGCAGGAGCCTGCCTTCCCGGCACCGCTCACCGCCAACGCCTACGAGAACGCCCGGCGGCTGACCATCCGGGAGCTCTCCCCCAAGCTGGAGGGTTTCCGGGCAGACCCGGAGGAAAAGCTGGGGCATCTGGACCACTGGAAAAACGGCTGGATCGGCCAGAAGCCCGGGGATAAGATCACCTTTGAAGTGGATGCCTCCTGCATTGCAGTGCAGTACCGCAAGACCATCCGCCGTCCGGCGCTGCGGGCACAGCTGGTGCTGGACGGTGACACCGCCCACGCCGCTGTGCTGGACGGCAACTTCGATGAGGATTGGGGCGACTGCCTGTATCTTCAGCCCATCCTCCACCATGGCGAGCAGAAGACCCATACCGTGGAGATCACCATTCTGCCCACAGAAGATGAAGCTCCCACGGAGTTCTACCTCATGGCTCTGATCACGGCGTGAGGTAGAATGCCCCTCCTGGACTTGATTTTTGGTGTGTGACCACGCAAACCAATGCCATCAAGTCGGTGGGGGAGAGGGTAATTTTGTTTGTCGGAGAGTAAGTGCACGGTTTCTGCACGGATTTTGCACGGTTTCAAACCGTGCAGAGGGTGCTTTTCGCTGCAAAAACCGAACTTTTTTCCGATAGGAGAAAGGTTCGGTTTTTTTTATATTCTTTGGAAAACAGAATGAATTCCTTGCTTCCATCGAAAAACGTCCTAGACCTTATCATAAGAAAGCACGACAGACCACTGTGAGAGTGCCGTAAGGCGGAAAGGACACAAACATGAAGTACGATGAAAGAGCCTGCGTCCACAAGGATGATATGGCAGACATCCTGCAAAAGATGATGGAACAGCAGGAGTTTCCATAAAAACAAAAACAGGGTGCGCCCCTGAATAGGACGCACCCTGCCATCGCAATTCACGATTTGATTTGTTGGCAACAACCGTGAATTGCATAAAGACGCAAGTTGCTATAAAACGGCAAGGTCTCTCGCAATCAAGAAACCTTGCCGTTTTGTGCTATATGTTGGCTGAATCAGGCAGCCTTTTGCAAACTTACAGCGCCACGCTGACCGGCAGGACATACACGCCGTCGGCGGCGTAGAAGGTGATCTGAGTAATCGTCTTGCCGATGATGGATGCAAAGTAAGGATCATCGGCATTGAAGCCCAGCTTGGTACCATGCCAGATGTTGGTCACATGATGCAGGCCGTACTCACTGCCATCGGCGGTGGTCAGAACTACGCCGTAGACCTTGTTGGCCTTGTAGTCCAGATCAAAACCGGAGAGCTTCATCTCGTAGGTGGTGTGGTGACCGTTGGTATTCAGCTCCACAGTGGTGCCCTCTACGGTGGTCTCGGTGGCGTGGACCTTGCCAAACTCCCACTTGCCGCTCAGCAGGTTATACCATGCGGTGATGTAGTAGGCAGGGGGCTCACTGAGCTTGTAGTAAGCGTAGCTCTCGTTCTCAAACAAGGCATCTGCGCCGGTGTAGGTGGTGGTGGATTCCTTGCCCTTCAGGGTAACGGTAATGTCGTAGCTGTCGGCATCGGTGACCTGCTTTGCGTTCTTCAGCGCCCACGGGGTCAGCACCTTGACCGGGAAGGAAACGCCGGTGATGTCAGTGCCATCTGCGTTGACGTGGTAGGAACCGGCGGCAAGCTTGCCCGCACGGGTCTTGTTCTTGGTGGCGCTGGTCACAGCGTCGATCTCAGATGCGTTGTCCACACCGGCAGCCTTGTAGAAGTCGGCGTAGGGGATGTTCATCTGGACATAGCTGGAGGTCAGGCAGTTTTCCTGTTCCACCTCTTCCGCAGCGAAGGCCGGGACTGCCACAGCGCATACCAGCATAGCGGCCGCAAGTGCACCTGCAAATACTTTTTTCAATCTCATGGTAACACACCTCTATCTCAGTTTTGAAAAAACAGTTAGCTTTACCTAACAATTGATGCAAAAAAATGCAGGGGCAAAGCCCCTCAGATGGTTAGGCAAAACAAATTCGCGAAGTAAAAATAGCACTCCCACCGGGCGTTGTCAAGTAGAAACCGGCAAGTTTGCAGAGGTAAATTTTTCGGTGCAGGAAACGATCTGCATCCTCTATACCGCAAAGCCCTTGACCTTTTTGCCGGAGCGCAGTATACTTTTTATATAGTTAGTCATGAATAACCATAAGGAGGTACTACATGATACAAGACGCATTCTGGGGGATATTGATCCCCTTTCTGGGCACAAGCCTTGGGGCAGGCTGTGTGTTCTTTTTGAAAAACGCTTTGCGTGACGGCATCCAGCGCGCCCTCACGGGCTTTGCCGCCGGAGTGATGGTGGCGGCATCGGTATGGAGCTTGCTGATCCCGGCCATGGAGCAGGCCGCAGATCTGGGCAGGCTGGCATTTTTCCCGGCGGCGGTGGGTTTCTGGCTGGGTATCCTGTTTTTGCTGCTGCTGGACCATCTCATCCCGCATCTGCACCAGAACAGTTTGCAGGCCGAAGGGCCAAAAAGCCAGCTCCAGCGCACCACCATGATGGTTCTGGCGGTGACGCTGCACAACATCCCGGAGGGTATGGCAGTGGGCGTGGTCTATGCCGGATACCTTGCCGGAACTGCTCAGATCACCGCCGCCGGGGCGCTGGCACTTTCCCTTGGCATTGCCATCCAGAACTTCCCGGAGGGTGCCATCATCTCCATGCCACTGCGGGCGGAAGGAATGAAAAAAGGCCGGGCATTCTGGGGCGGTGTGCTGTCCGGCATCGTAGAGCCCATCGGGGCAGTGTTGACGATTCTGGCGGCAGGCATCGTGGTGCCCGCGTTGCCCTATCTGCTCAGCTTTGCCGCCGGAGCCATGCTGTATGTGGTGGTGGAGGAACTGATCCCGGAAATGTCGCAGGGACAGCACTCCAACGTTGGCACGGTGTTTTTTGCGGTGGGCTTCAGCGTGATGATGGTGCTGGATGTGGCACTGGGGTGACGGTTGGAGCCCTCGAAGGCGAAATCTTTTTCGGAATCTCCGAAAATGCCTAAACTTCTTGACAGAGGCAACAGCAGGGCGTATTATTTTGGCAGAAGGACCGCTGAGAAGCGGCTTTTTATAAGACTGAAAGTTAGCTTTGCCTAACTTGCAGCACGAGGAATTGCTGGCCTGTCACCCGGAGCAGTGGGCGCATCTGGTAAAAAGCATTGCATTGTGAACGGTAAACAGAAAGAGGGTGGCGTTATGTCCTTTTTTGAAAACACTCGAAAGCCCGTAGGCCTTGGCGGGAAGATCATGGTTGCTATGATGAACTTTGGACACAGCGCAATGGCAGAATGGGGGCTGCGTTTTTTACAGCCTGCCCCGGATGCCATGGTGCTGGACTGCGGCTGCGGCGGTGGAGCGAACATTAAAACACTGTTGAAACTGTGCCCCAACGGCAAGGTGCAGGGCATCGACTATTCGGCAGTCAGTGTAGAAAAAGCGCGAAAGGTCAATGCAAGAGCCATTGCGGCAGGACGGTGTACCGTGCAGCAGGCAAGTGTGGCAGAACTGCCGTTTAAAGCGGAGCAGTTTGATGTGGTGACCGCCTTTGAAACGGTCTACTTCTGGCCGGAACTTGCGCAGAATTTCAGAGAGGTTTATCGAGTGCTGAAGCCCGGCGGGGTCTTTTTCATCTGCAATGAAGCAAACGGCGAAACGACAAAAGACGACAGATGGACGCAGATCATCAATGGCATGGCCATCTATACGGCTACTGCACTGAAAGAGTATCTGGAAAAAGCAGGATTTTGTCAGATCCAAAGCTACAAAAATAAAAAGGGCTGGCTGTGCGTTACGGCGCAAAAGCGGTGAAATAGTGTAAGGAGGACGGAGCGTGGAACGAAAAGAAGCAATCCGCGGTGCCTATCGGCTGACAGGCGGCAACGATTTTTATGATGGTATGCCGGGAACTACCGATATTTCACCTACGCTTCGTGGGATGCTTACAACAGCGCCCGGTTGATGGAAACGGCTTATTCTCCGAATTTTGCGGCAGATGTGGAAAAAGCACAGGCTGCCTGTTATCAAGAAGCACCCAAGATTCAGGGCGGGCTTCCGCTGGATGTGATGAAAAAGCTGGCAGCGCTGCTGCAGAGCAGCCAGCCGGAACCCGCGATGGCGGTTTGAAAACAAGAGGATACCCAAAACAAATATAGGCTGCGGCCTGTTGCTCTCTGCAAGGGAGCATGACCAAAAAGATCCTCCGTATCAAACTACTGCTAACAATGTTAATACGTCCTAACATCGTCAGAAAATATTGAAAACCCCCAAAAGCGTGCTAAAATATAAAGATAAAGAACCCGCCCCGCTCAAGGGGATGGGTGCTCAGATAGGAAATACAGAAACGAGGGGTAAATATGTTTGATACAAAAAAGCTTGCACTGTTTTTGGGCGGTGTGGTGTTCGGCTCTGCCGGCTTCAAGGTGCTGTCCAGCAAGGATGCCAAAAAGGTCTACACCCAGACCACCGCTGCGGTGCTGCGGATGAAGGACTGCACTATGCAGACCGTGAATAGGGTGCAGGAGGAGGCCGGTGACATCCTTGCCGATGCAAAGGCCATTAATGAGAGCCGCGCCGCCGAGGCTGCACAGGAGGTCATCGAGGATACGGCTGAAGAAGAGCAGCCCGCAGAGCAGACCGCACAGTGATATAGCGCAGCAGAGCCGCCGCTTTGGGCGGCTCTTTTTTACGCAGAGGGGTAAGAAAAGCAATGAAATGTACGATCTTACATGAAGGCAAGGGACGGATGCGGGTGCACGTCTGCGCTGTGCGCATGACTCTGCACCGGGCAGACGTGCTGGAAGCCTACCTGAACGGGCAGGACAACATCCAGAAAGCCACCGTCTACGAGCGCACCGGAGATGTGGTGCTGACCTACCGGGGCAGCCGGAAGGACGCCGCCGCCCTGCTGGCGGCCTACCGCTTTGACAACGAAGAATTAGAGGTGCTGGTCACCTCCCACGACAGCCGGAAGATCAATCAGGAATATCAGGAAAAGATGGTCAGCCTTGTGGCGGGCCGGGCGTTCCGCAAGGTGTTCCTGCCTGCGCCCATCGCGGCGGCCTATACGGTGTGGCGCTCCATCGCCTTTATCTGGAAGGGGATCCGCTGCCTGCTGCACCGCAAGCTGGAAGTAGAGGTGCTGGATGCGCTCAGCATCACCGCCTCCCTTCTGCGGGGGGATTACAGCACCGCAGGGTCGGTGATGTTCCTGCTGACGGTGAGCAGCTTGCTGGAAGAGTGGACAAGGAAAAAGAGCTTGGATGACCTTGCCCGCAGCATGGCACTGAACGTGGATAAGGTCTGGGTGCGCACCCCGCAGGGCGAGGTGCTGGTGCCGTTGACCCACGTTCACGCCGGGGACGAAGTAGTGGTGCGCTCCGGCAACATGATCCCGTTGGACGGTATGGTGCTGGAGGGCGAGGCCATGGTGAACCAAGCCGCCCTGACCGGTGAGTCCATGCCGGTGCGCAAGACCACCGGTGCCACCGTCTACGCAGGCACGGTGGTGGAAGAGGGCGAGTGCGTCCTTGTGGCCAAGGCAGAGGGCGGCGCCAACCGCTACGATAAGATCGTGGCGATGATCGAGGAATCGGAAAAGCTCAAGTCCGGTACCGAGAACCGGGCTTTGCAGCTGGCCGACCGTCTGGTGCCGTGGTGTCTTGCCGGTACGGTGGCTACCTACGCCTTTACCCGCAACGTCACCCGCGCCATCTCCATTTTGATGGTGGACTTTTCCTGTGCGCTGAAGCTTTCCATGCCGCTGGCGGTGCTTTCTGCCATGCGGGAGTGCGGGGAATACCACATCACCGTAAAGGGCGGCAAGTATCTGGAAGCACTGGCAAAGGCGGACACCATCGTGTTCGATAAGACCGGCACCCTCACCCGCGCCACCCCGCAGGTGGTGCAGGTGGTGCCTTTCTCCGGCTGTGAGGAGCAGGAGGTATTGCAGCTTGCCGCCTGTCTGGAAGAGCATTTCCCTCATTCCATGGCAAACGCCGTTGTCCGTGCTGCCAGAGAGCGGGGCATCTCCCACGAAGAGATGCACTCCGAGGTGGAGTATATCGTGGCGCACGGCATTGCCAGCCGGGTGGGCGGCACGCGGGTGGTCATCGGCAGTGCCCACTTCATTTTTGAGGACGAGGGCTGCACCATCCCGGCAGGGGAACAGGCAAAATTCGATGCGCTGGACCCGCAGTATTCCCACCTGTATCTGGCTGCATCCGGGGTGCTGGCGGGGGTCATCTGCATCGCAGACCCCCTGCGCCCGGAGGCGGCACAGGTGCTGCATAAGCTCCGGAAGCTGGGCATTGCCCAGACCGTCATGATGACTGGCGACAGTGACCGCACCGCCCGCGCCATTGCAGCGCAGGTGGGGGTGGATCGCTGCTTTGCGGAGGTGCTGCCGGAGGATAAAGCCGCCTTTGTCCGTGACGCCAAGGCCGAAGGACATACGGTGGTGATGATCGGCGACGGCATCAACGATTCGCCCGCTTTGTCGGCGGCAGATATCGGCATCGCCATCCATTCCGGTGCCGCCATCGCCCGGGAGATCGCAGATGTGACCATCCGTGCCGACAGTCTGGAAGAGCTGGTGACCTTAAAAGCCATTGCCAACGCCCTGCAAAAGCGGGTGGGCAGCAATTACCGCTTTGTCCTCAGCTTCAACTCCGCGCTCATCCTTCTGGGCGCACTGGGCATTCTGCCCCCAGCTACCAGCGCGATGCTGCATAACCTTTCTACCCTTGGCATTAGTCTGCGCAGCATGACAGACCTGTTGGAGCAGAAGCCTTTACCGTGAAAATGGAACGCCGGAGCGTCCGCAGACGCTCCGGCGTTCCGAAATTATAAATAGTTTTTCCGATGAAAATGCCCAGAGCATAGCGGAGGGCATTCAAAATCGTCTTAGCCAAAAGGGAGGCTGCTGCACAAATACTGTGCAGCAGCCTCCCTTTTTTGTTTCAGATAAACCGGCAGAAGCCCAGCCAGCAGCCCAGCAGGAAAAAGAGCAGCGCCTTACCCAGCACCGGCAGCCACGGGCGCTTGCACAGAGCCAAATCCCACCGGTGGATGTTCTGCTTGGGGCAGGTGCCCACGCAGGCTTCACACGAAATGCACTCCCCGCTGCGCAGGCTGCTTTCCTCCAGCTTTAGGCACACCGGGCACTGCTGCTTGCAGGCGTTGCAGCCCGGGATGCAGCCATCGCTCTGCCGGTGCAGCCGTGCAAAGGGCAGCACCGGCAGCAGGGCGAACACCGCACCCATGGGGCAGAGGAACTGACAAAAGAACCGGGGCTGCACTGCCATGCCCAGCAAAATAAGCACAAGCAGCGCGATGCCTACGCCGAAGCCCTCCGGCGGCAGACGCAGAGCCGTCAGGCGGGAAAACACCTCCCACGGGCTTGCGCCGGTCAGCAGCTTTTCTTGCCGGGTCACATACAGAGCCACCAGCCCTGCCAGCAGCAGATATTTGACCTTCTGCCCCCAAAGCACCGCCCGCTCCGGCAGCCGGAGCTGCTTTTTGCGGCGGAGCAGCTTTTTCTGGATAAGGCCAGAAAGCGCCCAGACGGCATCGCCCAAGCTGCCAAAGGCGCAAGTGTACCCGCAGAAAAACCGGTCGAACAAAAGGGTGAAGCCGCACAGCCCCAGCAGGGAAAGCGTGAAGCTATCTGCCGAGAGCACCTCGCCCGCGCCGATGTGCAGAAAGATCTGCTTTACCCCGGAAAAACCAGCTACGAATGCGCCCGGCATGGTCACAAAGAAGAAAAGCTGCACCCCGGCGCGCAGCCATGTGCGGTGCTTTTTGTCCCGCTGACGCTGCTGCGCCGCCGTTAAAGGCTTTGTCTGTGTTTTTTCCATTATGTTGCCGCCTTTCCCAGTGCGTCCTCTACTGCACCGATAAGTCCTTCTGCCGTGAGGGTAGCGCCGGAAACAGTGTCCACCTCGGCAGACTGCACATCCAGCATCTCGTCCAGCAAAGGCAGTGCCTGTTTATAGTAGGGCTTATCTTCACCGGAAGCGTCCAGCACCGCAATATCGGTCATTTTTCCGTTCTGGATGGTCACCGACACCCGGATGACATCGCCAAAGCCAAAGGCGCTGCCCTCGTAGGTGCCGTCCTGGTAGCCGCTTTGGGTCTGCTCTGCCTGCGCTGCGCTCTGCGCCTGCAAAACGGAAGTGTTGTAGGCTTCTACCTCGGCAATCTCCTGCTTGCGCTGGCTCACCGCCGCAGCCCGGACTAACGCCACCTGCTGGTATTGCCACAGAATCCCCAGAATCAGCAGCAGGTTCACCGCCCGGAGGAGAAAATTCTTGTATTTCATTCCGCTGCTCCTTCCGTTTCAGGTTCGGTTTCTTCCGGCGGCAGCACCGCCTCGGATGCCAGCAGCACCTCCGCAGAAGATGCCGGTTCCGGTTCAGAATCGTCCGGTGTTTCTGCCGGGAAAAGCTGCTGCCATACTTCCTTGAGCCATGCAGGAACGGTGCGCTTTTCCTTCGGCTGCACCACCTCCACGGTGGGCGCAGTGACCGGCGTTTCCTCGGGTTCTGCTGCTTCGGATGGCGCGGCTTCTTCCACCACTTCTTCCGATGCTGTCTGCTCCGGGGTGGTTTCCTCTGCCGGGGCAACCGCTGCCTTTGCCAGCGCCAGCTTGACCGCGTTCAGGATGCCGGTGGAGGAGTAGGTGGCACCGGAAACGGCATCCACGTTGGGACTTTGTCCCTCCAGAATGGCGGGGATGACCCGCTTTGCCCGGGAGAGATATTCTTCTTCATCCTCAGCACTCAAAACCGTGATATCGGTGATCTTATCCTCTGCCACCGTGACCTGTACCGTAATTTTGCCCTCAAAGCCTATGGCTTCGGCAGTGTAGATGCCGTCACGGTAGGTGGATGGTGCAGTAAATTCCTCCACCACCAGCGGTGCGGAAGGCTTTGGCTGCGGCGGCAGGGGATTATTCACCACCTCGCCGGTCAGGGCGTTCTGTACCGCGCCCAGAATGCCCCGACTGGTGTAGGTCGCCTCGGAAACGGCGTCCACCTCCCAGCTCTGGGCATCCATTACGGTGGTCAAAAGCCGCTTTGCGCGCCGCAGAAACTGCTTGGTCTCGTGGGAAGCATCCAGAATCTCGACCTCCGCGATGCTGCCGTTTTCCATGGTCACCTGCACCCGGACGGCACCGCCGTAGCCCCGGGAAGAGCCAACGTAAACGCCGTCGGCATAGGGCAGCTTGGGCAGGGCTTCTTCCTCCGCTTCAACGGAAGCGGCTTCCACCGGCTGCTCCACCACGGCTGTCAGCCTTTCCGGTACGGCAGCCAGCACCGGCGCGGTGCGCGGCAGCGCAAAAAGCACAGCTGCCGCTGCTGCCACCGCCGGGAGCAGCTGCACCAGTGGCAGCAGTGTGTTGCATCGTTTTTTGTTCATTCCAACTCCTCCTGACACGGAAAAGCAAGGCCGCCTGCATAAAGCGACCTTGCCTTTTTGATGTTCTGTTTTTTGCCGGATCAGGCAGCTTTCAGGTTCTGCACGGCATCGGTCAGGTGGGTCACCTGCTCCAGTGCAGCGGCCTTATACAGGGTCTCGCGGCTCAAAAGCTCCACGCTCTCGGCCAGCTCGGTCTCCAGATTGGCATAGCTGTCGGCGGTGTAAGCGGCCTTTGCCTTGCTCTGTGCTTCGGCGACCACAGCCTGCAGGGCGGCGCGGTCGGCATCGCTTGCCAGCTCATGCTTGGCAAGGTTCTCGGCAGTGGTCTGGAACTTGACCACCGTGTCGGCGTAGCCCAGTGCGCGGATGGTGATGGTCCAGTAGCCGGTGCCGTCAGTGCCCTCCGGCAGCTGGCAGCGGGCGGAATCGCTCAGACCCAGCTGGATGCCCATGGACTTGTGCATCCAGTTGTCGGCTGCAAACTTGGTGCCGTAGGAGGCCTTGGCGTGGGTGTAGGTGCTGTCGTTGCCGTAGTAGGTCCACACCACAGACTGCATCCGGGAGCCCAGCTCGCCGTAGTTGCCGTTCAGGTCCACACGGATGAACTCGCCAAAGCTGCCCACGTCGCTGCCGCTGCGCAGGTTCACGGTAAGACCATCGGCAGCCTTCTGGGCGGCTTCTGCCACGCCGGAACCGGTGCCGGTGTGTGCAGCAGAGAAGGTGTAGCCATCGCCGCTCTTGGTTGCATATTTCAGGCCGTTGGTGTTCTTGTCCACCGCAGCCGTCAGGGTGTAGGCGGTCAGGTTCTTTTCAGAGTAGCCGCCCACCAGCTGACCGCCGTTTTCCACCACGGTGTACTTGGAGCAGAAATCTGCAAGGTCACTGGTAGCCACGCGCACCGGCACATACTTGGTGCCCAGTACCTCGTAGTGATCCATCTGCACGGTAGAACCGTCGGCCTTAGTGATGGTGCCGCGGTTCCAGCCTACGGTGGTGCCATCGGCCAGATAGATGGTCTTGCCATCGTCCGACCAGTGGGAAACGGTGTAGGTGCTGCCGTCCTTGGCGTAGATCACAGCAGTGCTCTGGAAGCTGCCACGGTGCAGACCGTGGTTGACGGTGGCGCGGGAAACTGCATCAAATGCGCCCAGATCCTGCTCCTCGTGGCTGTCCAGCTGCGCAGAAGTGGCGGTGCTGCCGGCGGCATAGACCTTCTCGTTTGCCCAATACTCGTCCCAGGTCAGGGCAGCATAAAGATAGGTGTACTTCTTGCCCAGCAGAAAATCGAAAAAGCTGTTTTCCTCCTCGGCGGGGGCTGCTGCAAAGGCGGTAGCGGTCAGCAGGCTGAACGCCATAGCCGCTGAGAGCAGCAGGGAAAGAAATTTCTTTGTTCTCATGAAAATGCTCCTTTTATCGCAGTGGCAGAAAATCGTTGCCATATAGTTAGCTACTCCTAACATTGCGCGCAAAGAAAAACCTGCGGGGCAAAGCCCCTCAGATGGTTAGGGTAAGCTAATTGACGGAAATTAAGATAACACGCATACAAAGGAATGTCAAGAAAAAGCAGGGATGTTTATGGAAGCTAATTTTTCGGCAGAAGAAGCCGCCCGCACCCGCTCTGCTGCAAAGCCCTTGACCTTTTTGCCGGAGCGTAGGATGCTTTTTATAGGGTTAGTTGTAAATAGCCGCAAGGAGGTACTATATGATGCAAGACGCATTCTGGGGGAATCTTGAGCCCCGGAACATAACTGGGGATGCCAGCCGGTGGAGAGCGTTGAATCAATCATGGATGCCGCTAGGCTGCGGGCACGATTTTATTTCCATTGTATTTGAAACCTCTTGACAATGGAAACTTTTTTGATTATAGTAAAACTAACAAATGTTAGTTAGCGAAAGGCAAAGGAAAATGGAAGATACCAAGCAGCGCATTCTGGAAAAGTCGCTGGAACTGTTTTCGACCAAAGGGTATGATGCGGTCAGCGTGGGCGAAATTGCAAAGGCGGTCGGCATCAAGGCACCGTCACTTTATAACCATTTCCCCAGCAAACAGGCCATTTTTGGTGCGATTTTGGAGACAACTTCGGCGGCATCATGGAGCCGGTGGCCGTCTGGGTACGCAAAGGCGGCGAGTGGGCCATCATCCACCGCTGCAAACGCTGCGGAAAGCTCAGCTCCAACCGGGTGGCGGCAGACGACAACCCCATGAAGCTCATGAGCATTGCCATGAAGCCCCTGTGCTCTCCGCCGTTCCCGCTGGACTATATTGAAGAAATGACTGCCCTGATGGGCGGCGATGGACGGATGCGGTAAGCCGCAGGAGGAACTGCAAGATGGACTATATCAGAGTTACCAAAGAAAACATCGACAAGGAACACATCTGTTGTGCCATGTCCGGCAAACAGAGCCTTGCCAAGAAGGAATGGCTTAAGCAGCGATTTGCGGAGGGGCTTGTTTTCTACCGCAGCGCAGAGCGCGGCAAGTGCTTTATCGAGTACATCCCGGCAGAAAACGCATGGGTGCCCATTGATGCGGCAGGCTGGCTTTATATCAACTGTCTGTGGGTCTCCGGCTCCCTGAAAGGGCACGGCTATTCCAGCGAGCTGCTGGAAGAATGCCTTCGGGATGCCAAGGCACAGGGCAAAAACGGCGTTTGCATTCTGTGTGCAGAGGGGCGCAAACGAGAGTTTCTCGCTGACCCCAAGTTTTTGACCCATAAGGGCTTCAAGGTTTCGGACATCTCCGATTGCGGGATCAGCCTCATGTGCCTGCCCCTTGCAGAGAGTGCCCAGCCGCCAAAATTCAAAGACTGTGCCAAGCATCCCAAGGTGGAGGAAAACGGCTTTGTCCTTTACTATACCGACCAGTGCCCCTACACCTATTATTGGGTGCCAAAGGTGCAGGAGGCTGCAAAGGAACATGGGATCCCATTCAAAGCCGTTCACATCACCGAGAAAGAGACGGCTCAGAATGTACCTGCACCCGTTACAACATACGCATTGTTCCGGGATGGGAAGTTTGTGACCCAGAGCATCCAGTCGGACGAGAAATTTTTGAAATTGGCGGCAGAATAGCAGAATAATTGAATCAAGCCAGACGCCAGACGCAGTGCAGCCCATAGAATTGGGGTGCGCTGCGTTTTTATTCGTTGGGGCTATTTTGCAATAGCCCCTTCATTTTTGCTTGTTTCCGGTGAAAGCTGCGGTGCGGGAACGTTCCATTCAGCGGGCCTTCTTGGGGTCGCTTTCATCCGGGGCGCTGCCGCTGCCGGAGTTCAGGATCGCCACGAACTGCTGCAGCTGCTTGAGGGAGCTTACACCCAGTTTTTCGTAGATGTTTTTATTGTGGAAGCGCAGGGTGCTGTCCTTGATGTCCAGCTGCTCCACGATCTCCCGGGTGCGCAGCCCGGCGGCGTAGCCGTCAAAGATGCGGCGTTCGGTCTTGGTCAGGGTGGGAATGCCCGCCACAAAGGTCTGGAAGGCATCGGGCACCGACTCGTTGCGGCACACGTCCGCCAGCCGGGACAGCTCAGTCTGCATCTGCTGGCGTTCCAGCTGCAGCTCGTCCATCCGCCGCCGGGATTCCCGCCGGTCCTCCTCGAACTGCCGGAACGCCGGCGAGAGGATGCGCCGGTGGAAGTTCATGCAGCAGAACACCACGAAAAAGGCGATGAACAGGCCGATGAGCAGCATCTGCAGATTGCCGGAAAAGACCAGTCTCCGGTAGTCTGCCATGGGGATGCACACCGCCAGCCGGTAGGACTGGCTCTCGCTCAGGCGGCACAGCTGGGAGATGCCCGCATAGGCGCTGTCGGGGCCGGTCAACTGGGTCAGCCCGCCGCCCATGCTGCGCAGCACCAGCGTGTTCCGGGGGGCATGGTAGTAGCCGCCGGTGGTGCCGCTGCTGAGGGCGGCATCGGCGGCAAGGCCGTCCCCCGCCGGGGCCAGCAGGCAGCTCAGCCGGTCAAAGCCGGTGGGCTGGGCAAAGTTCTGCTTGAAGTAGCTCTCGCTGATCTCAAAGCCGCACAGCCCGTACATCGTGCCGTCCCGCCCCCGCAGGGGCAGCAAAAACAACTGCACCTCCTCCGAGGTGCCGGGCAGCTCGAACCGCTCGGTCAGCGTGTAAGACTGGTACAGCGGGGCGCTGCCGGGGGTCATCCAGCGGTCGTAGTTCGGGAACTGGTCGGTCTGGAACTCCATGCGCCACTTGCGGTGGGGCATCACGCTGTGGGTCTTGCCCACCTCCGCACTGCCCCGGTATAGCAGCAGGGGCACGGTGGGGGTGTCGGCACCGCTTTTCTGCACATACAGCCCGGCGCGGGAATGCTCTGCTCCCTCCATGCGGGTGTTGACGGTGGCATCCAGCAGCACAAAAGCGCCGGAACAGCCGGTCTGGCGCAGACAGCGGCACAGCGGCTCGAGCATTTTCTCCTCCAGTGCGTTCAGCACCTCGGGGGAGTCGTTCAGCTGGGCAAAGGACATCTGCCGCAGAGCAAGCTCCTTGTCCACCTCTGCGCTCATGTCCTCGGACAGGTTCACGCCCATGACCGCCAGCTGCTCAAAATAGCGCTCCATATCGTTCTGGAACACCGAAAACTGGATCTGCAGACTGCGGCTGATGTCCTTTTTGGTGTTGTGCAGGCTGGCAAACAGGAACAGCGCCGCACCAAAGGTCAACACCAGCAGCACCACCAGCAGCAGGCAGGCCCACAGCAGCCGGCTGCTCATGGGGCTTTGGTGGATCTTTTCACGGTGCCGGTCAACAAAGTGCATCAAAGTCCCTCCTTTCCGGCTGAGCGGCAGGCTCAGGCATTGTCACACAGCAGCTGCCATGTTTCCTCGGCAAGGGCTTCCAGCGTTTCGCCGTCCGCAAGGCGCTGGGGGTAGTCCTTCTGGCGCTGGCGCAGGCTGTCGTACAAGGTTTTGGCCTTGGCGTGGTACCCCACGATGCCCGGTTCGGACAGGGGGGTGTTCTGGATGCGCATTTCGTTGTAGACGTCGTACAGCCGCTGATAGCTCTGCTGCTCAAAGGGATAGTCCGCAATGGCGTCAAAGGCGGCGCTGGACACCGGCATGTAGCCGGTATCGGCGGCAAATTCCAGATTGCGCTGCTGTTCGGTGAGCCAGCGCAGGAACACGGCGGCGGCTTCGGCCTTCTGGTCGGTGGTCTTAAAGGCGCACAGGCCCACACCGGCCTGCGGCATCAGGGGCGTGGCGGTGCCTGCGGCGTGGGGCAGGGGAGCCAGCAGCAGGTCGGTGGGCTCGGTGGTGTTGTCCGGGTAGGTGACGAAATCATTGTAATAAAGGATGGCCGCAGAGCTGCCAAGACCCGCCAGCGTCTCGCCGGTCATCACCTGCGTGTTGGAGTACAGGTCCGAGATCAGAATATCGCCCTGCACCAGCGCCCGGGCAAACTCCATCCACGAAGCGCGGAAGGTCTCGTTGGTCAGATCGTACCAGCTGCCCTTGTACAGCTTGCCGCTGCCCTGCTCCAGCGCGTTCAGCTCCACCAGACGCAGGGGGTAGTCCAGCGCGCAGAAGGGCTTGCCCTGCGACCACTGCCGGTAGGCGCCCGCCATTTCAAAAAAGCCGTCCCATGTGGCAAGGGTGGAAAGCTGCGCCCCGGTGTCCGCCGCAAACCGGGCGTACTGGGAGCCGTTCAAAAAAATGAGCTGGGTGGATTTGGACACCGGGAACACCACCTGCTTCCCGTCAATGATGCCGTCCTGCACAAAGCCGGGCACATAGGCCGCCATGTCCTCGGCGGTGAACCAGTCGTTCCAGTCCACAAGGTTCTCAATGCCCAGAGCGCTGGCGTCCGCGGGGTGGGCCGAGAACAGGTCCGGCAGGTCCAGCGCGCCGGGCTTGCCGGCCTTGGCGTCCTGCAGCTGGCCGCCGATGGCGGCGCTGTTGGTCATGTTGGTCACGTTGAGCAGGATGCCCTTCTCTCTGCCCACCGTGTCGTTGAACTCGGTCAGCAGGCGGTTCATGGGCGAGTCCGCCTGTTCGCCATATACATGCCAGATGCTGAGCATGGTGGGGTCCTTGGGAGAAAGCAGGGTCTTGCTGCCGCCGCAGCCCGCAAGTGCCAGACCGGGGACAAGCGCCGCAAGCTTCAAAAATGTCCTTCGTTCCATTTTTCATGACTCCTTTCCGCACATTGCAGCCAGAGGGGGAAAACCGGCACAGGCAGGGCTGCAGCTGCCTGTTTTGAGGGGGAAAACACCCCCAAATCCCCCCAATTTTGGGCTTTTTGGGGGGATTTTTTGAGGGGGAAGGCCAAAACCCCAAAAATTTTTTTGGAATTGCCCCCCCAAAAACGGCTTTTCTGAGGGGGCATTTTTTTCCCGGGTATGATACAGTACAAACAGAAGAGGTCCCGCGCCGGTGCAGAAAGTCTGTCGCTGTGCACAAAACGTGTCAACGGGCAACTGCGGATTCTATTCATAAGAATAGCATAAGATGGAGCGGACTGCAAGTGCAGAGAATACCCAAACCAGCCCCCCTAAAAAGCAGGGGGACAAAGAGAAAGGAGCACCCCCATGAAAGAGATGAACCGACGCGAATTCCTCACCCTCTCCGGCGCAGCCGTGGTGGCGCTCTCGCTGGCAGGCTGCGGCGGGCCCTCCGCACCTCCCGCACCTCCGGCCTCTGAGAGCAAAGAGATGGCCCTGTTCAAAGCCATCAACGAGGTCTGGTATGAAGTCAACAGAGAAGTAGTCCCCAATCCCAAACTTCAGATCTGCAAGTCTGTGGTCTACTGTCAGGAGGCTGCCGACCTCGCAAAGTTTACAGCCAGCCCCTTTGAAATCTATGAACCTGAAGTAGACGAAGAGGATTACCGCAAATGGAACTTGCCTGATGATGTATTCCACGAGTACCAACTCCGTGAGTCTGAAATGATACAGGAAATCAGGAACAAATATGGAAACGGAAGCTATCGGGGGACTGTGGGAGTTTCTAACAACACCCATGATGGTATGCAATTAAATCAACTGTATCCTAATAGTCAGAGCGAGGTCAGGGAGTTTGTGCGGCGTCTGGCCGGGCATGGACTGGCGAGTCTGCATCCCGAGCAGTGGATGATCGGGCTCTACTGCCCCACCATTAAGGGCAAGACCTATACGGTGGCGGTAATGGTAAACTTTGCACCGATCTGAAGCGGGGCAGGGATGCACGGACTTCCCGCAAGTCCCGAACCGTAATCTATAATAATATTGTATCGAAAGGAGCACCCCCATGAAAGAACTGAACAGACGCGAATTCCTCGCCCTCTCCGGCGCATCGGTCGCCCTGCTGGCACTGGCTGCCTGCGGCAGCACCCCTTCCACGCCCGCAGTACCCGCTGGCAGCAAGGAAGCTGAGCTGGTGGCAGCCATCAACAAGGTCTGGAAGGAAAAGCACGATGCAGGGGCGGTTGTCCACGAGCAGTTGACCCTCAATCAGGATGCGGTGGGTGCCATAAGGTGCTACGGACGTGTTTTTGAAGAGGCCAACGAGACACCGCATACGCTTAATGACTCTGACAACAAGCTCATTTTTGGGGAACTCAATGGACTTGAGGACAAGATACGGAACAAGTATGGCAAGGACAGTTTGGCAGGTATGGCCGGCATCTCCGAACCGTCTCCCAATAGGGTGGTGGCTCTGGAGGATGCGTATTCTTGCGAGGATGCTGCCGTTCGGGCTTTTGTAGCAAAACTGCTGGACAATTCTAATAGCGCCAAGGCAGAGTTCATCAGCATCTACTGCCCGGTGGTTCAGGGCAAGACCTACATGACCGCTGTTGTGTTCCGAAATAACAAGGCATAAGATAACCAGACTTCCCCCTTTTGCCCCGGGCACACTCCCCCTGTGTCCGGGGCTTTATAGAAAGGAGCACCCCCATGAAACGATATGACCGACGGACTTTCCTGAAGCTCTCCGGCGCATCGGCGGTGATGCTGGCGCTGGCAGCCTGTGACGATAGCTGCGCCTCCGGCTCCACAAGCTCCGGCTCTGCCACAGAAACGCCTCCCTCGCCGCCGATCCCTGTGATCCGGGACGGGCAGAAGATCCTGACCATTTTCAACGCAGAGCTGGCCCGGCGAAAGGTGGAGAACATCAAGTTCGAGTACAGCAAGGGTCTGGAACACGCCATTCAGGCAGATGTGCAGATGTTTGTGGATAACGGCAGCCCGGAGTTCCCAGCGGAAGAGGGGCTCAGGCTGCGGATGGAGGGCGACTATGCCGCAAAGATGTGGGATGGTCTGCACGAGGCTGGTTATAGTTCCGGCTCCACGGCTATCTTCGGTATGCTCAATCAGTACCGGGTAGGCGTGGATTTCGACTACGAAGGAAAGCACCTTTACAGCATGGATCGTCTCTACCCCGCCACCGAGGCCCAGTTCCAGCAATTGGTGGATGAACTGATCAAGGACTACGGCGGTGTGCCGGGGCTTCATGAGGACGACCCGGTGGTGAATAAGGTAGGCATCACTGTGGTGGATATCAACGACAAGACCTATTGGGCCGCCTACATCATCGACAAGTGGCAAGGCATAGGAGACGGCTGAGCCATACCATAGAAAAGGAGCCTACTATGAAATACCAACGCTTTGCGGCCCTTGTGCTGGCTGCGGCCCTGCTGCTGGCGGGGTGCGGCGGCACCCAGAGCAGCCCCAGCGCCGCTGCCGACCAAAGCTCCGACAGCAGCCGAAGCACCCCCGGCGCGGTGGCGCAGGCCGCCCAGACAGACCGCATCACCGACCAGTACACGCTGGAAAAGAACGTTTCGGGCGTGTGGGGGGAGGAAGCGGTGCAGTGCATTTCCGTCCATGTGCCGCAGCTGGAATGCGACAGCCCGGATGCCGCCTACATCAACGATGAGCTGAACGCCATCTATGCGGCGGATTTCCGGGAGTTCGAGAACAGCGAGGAGGCCGGGCAGCCGGACGGTGAAGCCCCGCTGATCGGTGTGGACTGGGATGACTGGTGGTACGGCGACTGCGTCAGCCTGGTGGTGCGCAGCCGCTATAGCGGCACCGCCCCGTGGCGTTACAGCGGCTGGTGCTTCGATTTTGCCACCGGTCAGCAGATCACCGTGGCCGAGATGCTGCAGCGGATGGGTCTGGACCCGGACGAAGTGCAGGCACAGGTGCAGCGGCAGGCCATGCAGGCCTTTGACCGGGAGATGGCGCAGGGCGCGTATTACGAGGGCCTGCGCCTTGGCGGGGAGCTCTCGCAAATGCGAATGGATACGCTGGAATACAATGAACTGGAAAACCTGTGCCTGCTTTTGCCACAGCAGGATCAGCTGGTGCTCCGGGGAAAGTACAGCTGCGAAGAAGGCTGGCAGCAGCTGGATATGGAGCTCTCGCTGCCCCCCGCTGACACCCCGGTGCTGACCGATACCTACGATGGTGTGCAGGTGCAGCTGGAGGGAACGCAGGGCACCATCACCCTGAGCCCCGCGCCAAAGACCGACCAATGGGGAGACATTGGCATCCGGGTGGAACAGGAGCACAGCTACCCCATTCTTGGCGCCTACAATGAATATGTGGATGTGTGCATCGGGGAGCAGGAGGACGGATCCTTCCGCCCGGTGGTCTATCTGCTGACCAAAGACGGCGTGGTGGAGTATGTGGACGTGCTGCGCTGCCTCATGTTTGGCAATGCCATGATCTGTCAGGATCCCATCTACTTTGCCAACAACGGTGTGGCGCTGGAACTCTGCGGCAGCGAGGTGAATCTGCGCCGGGCGGATGGCTCTGTGCTGGAACTGGCTCCCTTGTCGGCAGAGTGGAGCGCGCAGAAGATCCCCTATTCCGTCATCGGCTCCTACAACTACACCGCCGAAACCGGCTGGAACTGGCTGGATCTGGGCAGCGACGGCAGCGTTCAGCTGGGCGTGCAGGACAACAGCCGCATCGATCGGGGCGACGCCGCGTATCTGGGCGTTGTGCCGGAGGGCGTGGTGCTGGGCATCTCTACGGATGCGGGAATCGACTTTGTGGCGGCGTTCAAGAACGACCTGTACAACGAGAACCTGACCCTGACCATGATTGCCGGGCAAAACCCCTTTGCCGAGGGCGAGACCCAGCTGCAGATGACCCGCAGCTACGGCTGAGAACACAGGAGAACGACCATGAAACACAAACGCCTTGCCGCTGCGGTGCTGGCGGCGGCTTTCTGGCTGACCGGCTGCGGCGGCGCGGCGGCTCCCGCTGCCCCCGCAGGCTCCGGCGCAGCTTCCCAAAGCGCCGCAGATACGGCGGTGCAGACAGCACAAAAAGACCGCATCACCGAGCAGTTCACGCTGGAAAAGACCGTCCGGGACGAGTACGGCATCACCCAGAAGCTGACCATCCATGTGCCGCAGCTGGTGTGCGACGGCCCGGACGCTGCTTATCTCAACGATGAGCTTGCCGCCATGTATGCGGCAGACTTCCGACAGTACGAGGACAGCCCGGAGATCGAGCCGCAGCAGGACGAGTGGAGCCCGGAGATTTATATCAACTGGGACGCCTACTGGTACGGCGACTGCGTAAGCCTTGTGGTGTTCCGCTACGACGGCGGCTCCGACCCGGGGTATTCCCGGGGCTGGTGCTTCGATTTTGCCACCGAAAAGCAGGTCTCCGTGACCGAAATGCTGCAGCGCATGGGTCTGGACCCGGATGCCGTGCAGCAGCAGATGCTGCGCGGGGCCATGCAGACCTTTGACCGGCGCATGGCGCAGGGCGGCTACTACGAGGGCCTGCTCAGCGGCGGCAATCTGGCAAGCATGCGGATGAACACGCTGGAAAACAACCAGCTGGATGACCTGTGCCTGCTGCTGCCGGAGCAGGACCGGCTGGTGCTCCGGGGCGGGTGCAGCTCCACCGCCGGGTCGGGCTGGCGGCAGCTGGATGTGGAGATTCCGCTGCAGGCTGCTGACCCGCAACCGCAGACGGTGCTGACCGATACCTACGGCAGCGCTTCGGTGCAGCTGGAGGGAACACAGGGCACCATCACCCTCCGCCGCACGCCGGAGACCGCCGCATGGGACGCGGATTACGGCATCCGGCTGGAACAGGACCGCACCTACCCCATCCTTGGCATCTACAATGAGTATGTGGATGTGTGCATCGGAGAACTGGGCGCGTCCTTCCACCCGGTGGTCTATCTGCTGACCAAGGACGGCGTGGTGGAGTATGTGGATGTGCTGCGCTGCCTTATATCCGGAAATGCTCTGGTCTGTCAGGACCCTATCTATATTGCAAATCAGGGCGTGGCGCTGGAACGCAGCGGCAAAGAGGTAATTCTGCATCAGGAGGATGGCTCTGTGCTGGAGCTTGCTCCCCTGACGGCAGAGTGGAACGCGCAGGAGATCCCCTCGGAGGCTGTCGGTGCCTTCAACGACATGTCGGACAACCAGTTTGACTGGATGGACGTGAAAAGCAATGGTTCCGTCCAGATGGGCGTGCAGGACAACAACGTTTTTTATCAGGGCTACGCCGACTATCTGGGCGTGGTGCCGGAGGGCATGGTGCTGGGTGTCTCTACCAGCGAGACGGCGGACGGGATGCCGGGCATCACCTTTGTGGCGGCGATGAAGTACGACCTGTACAACGAGACCCTGACCTTGACCATGCTCGACGGTCAAAAACCCTTTGCCGAGGGAAAGACCCAGCTGCAGCTGACCCGCTGCCCGGATAACTGACCACGGCGGGAGCCGCTGAGAACACAGGAGAACCACCATGAAACACAAAGCATTCCGCTGGATACCGGCAGTTTTGCTGGCAGCGCTGCTGGCAGGCTGCGGGGCAAAGACCGCAGCCTCTGCCCGCCCGGCTGGCAGCCGGGAACTGAAATCGACCCCGCCGGATTCCATGCACGCCACCGCAGCGATCACCGAGCAGTACACCCTTGAAAAGGTGGTGCGGGCGGAAAACGGCGGCAAGGTTCGGCTGAACATCCATCTGCCACGGCTGGAAAGCGACAGCGCCGATGCCGCCCGCATCAACGCCGAGATCGCCCGGCTCTACGAATACGATGTGCAGGAGTATGCCGACTGCCCGGCGGCAGCCGACCCGGAATCGTGGGACATCTGCATCGAGATGAACTGGAACGCCAGCTGGTACGGCGACTGCGTCAGCCTTGTGGTCAGCAGTGATTACGGCGGTACCGATGCACCCTTCCATCAGGGCTGGTGCTTCGATTTTGACAGCGGAAAACAGCTCACCGTCACCCAACTGCTGCAGCGCATGGGGGCAGACCCCGCCGCGCTGGAAGAAGCGCTGTACCGCGACATAAAGCGCCGGGATGAGCTGGACCGGCAGACCGCCTGTGAGCGGGGGCTGCTGCCCCCCGGCAGCCTGAAAGAGGGAAACACCGCATGGTGGGCTACACTGGATGAGCTGCCGCTTTCGTTTGACGAAACAGGAAACGTTACCTTTTTCGTCCGCCGGTTTAGCGCCTCCCGGGAGGAGTATGTGAACGATGCCCCAACCATCCCGCTGGACGCGCAGCCGCTGCCGCAGGACTGGGAGCAGCAGGTGCTGGCCGAGTGGATGGCAGTCACGGCGGTGACGCAGGGTGAAAGCTATGCCCCCGCCGACCGCAACGAAAGCTGCACCCTGCGGCTGGAAAAGGCCGAGATCACCGGCACGGTGACCGTCTCCTTCATCCGGGAAACATACGTCAGCCCGCAGATCCAGTCCGCTGCCGAGACCCGCACCGGAGAGCTGAACGCCGGCGCTGTGACCGGCTGGGACGGGGAAAAAAGTCAGGGCTGGAACCTGAAATGTCTCAGCGAGGACGGCAGAAGCCGCTGGACCATCTCCATGATGGAGGACGGCTCGCTGCGGATGCAGTCCACCGGCCCCAAAAAGGGCAGTGAGGTCTGGTACGTTTTTCAACGCACCGAGGCATGGGACGACATCGGCTTCACCGCCATCCCCCGCAGGCTGTGGGGCACTTACCGTGCCGGAGACGAGTCTGCAAAGGGCATCCGCTGGATGACCTTCCTGCCGGACGGCAGCTGCTGCATGAGCGTGGAATGGGTCGGGTGGAACGGCATTCTGACCGGCACCGCCGAGGGAACACAGGGCCGCACCGAGGACGGTACCGAGCTGTACTTCACGCTGACCGACCAGAACGGCAGACCCTGCGAGTTCTGGGCTATTTTGCTGAACGATGACGGCAGCCCCAGCGGCTGCAGCCTGAAATACCGCGCCGGAGAAGTACTGTTTGATCGGGACACGCGTCCCGTTTACTGGAAAAACGACTCCCCGGATCTAACCCTTGTACCGTGACCGAAACCGGAAACCGTGCGATAACAGAAAGTTATCGCTTACACAAATAAAACATACAGGAGGAAATTACTATGGGTCTTATCAAAGCAGGTATGGGCGCACTGGGCGGAACTCTTGCAGACCAGTGGAAGGAATTTTTCTACTGCGATTCTCTGGACAAAGATGTGCTGATGGTAAAGGGCCAGAAGCGCACCTCCCGCCGCAGCTCCAACAACGGCGAGGACAACATCATCACCAACGGCAGCGGCATCGCCGTGGCAGACGGACAGTGCATGCTCATCGTGGAGCAGGGCCGCGTGGTGGAGGTGTGCGCCGAACCGGGCGAATTCACCTTTGACGCATCCACCGAGCCCAGCGTGTTCACCGGCAACTTCGGCGATAGTCTGGCTGCTACCTTCCAGACCGTAGCCAAGCGCTTTACCTACGGCGGCGACACCGGCAAGGACCAGCGGGTGTACTACATCAACACCAAGGAGCTGGGCGAGATCCTGTACGGCACCGCCACCCCCATCCCTTTCCGGGTGGTGGTCAGCGAGGAGCGGGGCTACAAGCTCTCGGTGAACCTGCGCTGCAACGGCAGCTTCACCTGCCGCATCTGCGACCCGCTGCTGTTCTACACCAACGTGTGCAGCAACGTCTCCACCCAGTATGACGCATCCGAGATCGCTCCCCGCCTGAAGAGTGAACTGATGAACGCCTTGCAGCCTGCCCTTGCCACCCTTTCGGCAAACAAGGTGCAGTATTACGAGATCCCCGCCCACACGCTGGAGATCTCGGACGCCCTCAACGAGCAGCTGTCCAACGTCTGGCGCAAGAAGCGCGGTATTGAGGTGTTCTCCTTCAACATCAACTCCCTGTCCATCCCGGAGGAGCAGCAGAAGAAGATCACCGAATGGGAAGAAAACGCCATGACCACCGACCCCACCACCGCCGCAGCTCGTCTGGTGGGCGGCCAGATCGACGCCATGAAGACCGCCGCCGGCAACACCGCCGGTGCCATGACCGGCTTTATGGGCATGGGCATGGCAGCCGGTGCAGGCGGCATGGGCGGCATGAGCGCCCAGAACCTGTTTGCCATGGGCCAGCAGGCCCGTCCGGACAGCGTGGACGCGCCCCAGCAGGTCAGCCGCCCCGCACCCGCCCCGGCAGACAGCTGGAAGTGCAGCTGCGGTGCTACCGTTACCGGCAAATTCTGCCCGGAATGTGGCAGCAAAAAGCCGGAGCCGAAGCCCGCTGCGGACAGCTGGACCTGCAGCTGTGGTGCTACCGTTACGGGCAAGTTCTGCCCGGAATGCGGCAAGCCCCGCCCGGCGGCAGCAGAAGGCTGGACTTGCAGCTGCGGCGCGGTGAACAAAGGCAAGTTCTGCTCCGAGTGCGGCAAACCCAAGCCCGCCGGTACGCCCAAATATAAGTGCGACAAATGCGGCTGGGAGCCGGCAGACCCCGCTCACCCGCCCAAGTTCTGCCCGGAGTGCGGCGACCCCTTTGACGACAGCGACCAGACCTGATCTGACAAATACAGAGCAATGAAAGGAGCATACCATGATGGGATTCTTTTCCAACCTGTTCGCAAAACAGAACTGCGCCGTCTGCGGTAAGGAGTGCGGCACCCTGCACCGCTCCAAGCTGCGGGACGGACAGTTCCTCTGCGATGACTGCGGCAACAAGTGCTCCAAATATATCCGGCTCAGCGAGCTGACGCTGGACGAGGCCAAGGAGCACATGGAGTATATGGCCCGGATGAAGCGGGTGTTCGACGAGGTGTTCGACAAGACCGAGTTCCGGGTCAACGCATACCCCTCCACCCCGACGCAAATGGGGCTGGTGTTCTGCGATGAGCTTGGAATGCTGTACATCGACGATCGCACCGGCGGACGGGGCAAGATGCCGGAGCTGATCCGCTACGACCAGATCGCCAGCTATGAGGAGTATCTGGACGAGACCCCCGCCAAGGAGCCGGGCCAGGAACCTACCCTCAACGGCGGCGGCCTGAAGCTGAAGCTGGTGCAGCCCCGCGGCATTACCGAGGCCCAGACCCAGCGGGGCATGCATCCCCACCCCTACATCAAGCAGGAGCTGGTCATCTGCTTCAGCAAGCGGGACCGGCGGGAGATCGGCTATGCCCACATCGCACGGCAGCATCTGGATCACATCTTCGGAGTCCACGACAACGAGACCAGCATGTTCGGCCGCCGGATGTCCAAGGCCGAGGAACGGGAGCTGAAGGGCCAGATGGGCATGATCGGTGCCATGGGTGCCGTGGCATCTGCCGCCATGAAGGGCGGGCAGCTCTCTGAGCAGGAAAAGGCCCGCTTTGTGGAGAACATCAATCTGGCAAACGACGCCCAGACCGGCGGCATGGCATTGTACAGCCGCCGTGCTGACGAAGCCTTTGCAAAAGTGCAGTGACCCCAAAAGGAGGAACGGATATGAGAAAGATCCAGCGCAGAGATTTCCTCAAGGCCATGGGCCTTGCCACCGCCGCCCTCGGGCTGACCGCCTGCGGCGGCTCCGGTGCCGCCAGCGCATCCAGCGTTTCCAGTGCACCGGCTTCCAGCAGCAGTGCCCCGTCCGCTTCGGCACAGCCGGAATCAGCAGTGGACAAAGCCGCCCCTGCAGGGGCCCCTGTGACCCAGTTCCAGACCGGGGAGCTGACCATCGGCGACTACACCTTCAAGGCACAGTACATCCCCTTTGACGTCCGCCGGGAACTGGACGGAGCGCATCACTGCATCCATGCGGACAGCTACCGGGGCAATTACTTCTTCAGCTTCTACAACGAGGACGATGAAGAGCAGTCTGCCAAGATCTTCGAGTATGCCATCAAGGACGACCGGCTGACCCCGGTGGCAGAGTACAACATTGACGGCAGCAACGCCCTCAGCATCGACCGCAATGGCATCCTGTACGCCATGGACAACTTTGATGTCTACTGCTACGATCTGAACAGCAGCGACCCGGAGGAGCCCAGCGACGCACTGGACTACTCGGGCAGCTGCTATTCCTCCAAGGACCGGGATCTGACCGTGATCTACTGGACCGACTCCGCGCCGGTGCTGGTGCAGGACGGCGAGTACACCGAGCTGACGCTGGAGGGCGACAACGAGATCGGCCCCTTCTGCAGCATGCCCTCCCTGAACCTCAGCGGAGACGAGCTGCTGACGGTGGGCGAGCCGGACTCCAGCGGAGACTACTACTTTGCCGCCTTTGATCTGGACGGCAATGAGCTGGCCCGCAGCTCGCAGCCGGTGGGCAGCTTTGACGCCGTGATGATGAAGCGCCCCAACGGCTATCTGCTGGACACGGGCTATATGTGGGAGCTGTACGCGCCGGACGGCACTTTTTTGGAAAAGTCCCTCCCCGTGGGTGAGCGCGAGACCCTGTGCCAGCTGTGCGGCGACTTCTGCACCTTTGATGTTTTCCTGCCGCTGGAAGAAAACGCTTTCCTGGCAGTGGGCCACCACGGCAAAGCCACCGAGCCGGTGGTGTTCCGCATCACTACGGATTTCTGAGCCGACCGCTTCGACGGGAAGACCAACGCAAAAACAGCGGGGCCGGGGAAAAGCCCTCGGCCCCCTTTGGAACAACAGGAGGAAACGCTATGGCAGGAATGCTGGAATACAAGTGCCCCTGCTGCGATGGCGCCATCCAATTTGACAGCGCCACCCAGAAGATGAAATGCCCCTACTGCGACACCGAGTTCGACGTGGATACCCTCAAGGGCTATGACGAGGAGCTGAAGGACGAAAAGCCCAGCGAGATGGAGTGGACCACCCCCGGCGGCAGCTGGGCAGAAGGGGAGACCGCCGGTCTGCATACTTACAGCTGCAAGAGCTGCGGCGGCGAGATCGTGGGCGACGACACCATGGCCGCGTCCGCCTGCCCCTTCTGCGGCAACCCCATCGTCCTCACAGGACAGTTTGCCGGGGCCCTGCGGCCCGACCTCATCATCCCCTTCAAGCTGGACAAAAAGGCCGCCAAGGCAAAGCTGCAGGAGCACCTCAAGGGCAAGACTCTGCTGCCCCGGGTGTTCCGCAGCCAGAACCACATCGATGAGATCAAGGGCGTGTATGTGCCCTTCTGGCTCTTTGACAGCGACGCCGACGCCCAGCTGCGCTTTACCGCCACCCGGACCCGCTGCTGGTCGGACAGCAAATACGACTATACCGAGACCAACTACTACTCCGTCCGGCGGGACGGCACCTTGGGTTTTGATGCCGTGCCGGTGGACGGCTCGTCCAAGATCGAGGACGACCTGATGGAATCCATCGAGCCCTTTGCCATGCAGGACGCCATCCCGTTCCAGACGGCCTATCTGGCGGGCTATGTGGCGGATAAATACGATGTGAGCGCCGAGGACAGCATCGAGCGGGCCAACAAGCGCATCCGCCGCTCCACTGAGGAGACATTCCAGCAGACCGTTACTGGCTACGATTCGGTCAAGGTGGATAACAGCAGCATCCAGCTGCACGGCGGCAAGGCAAAGTACGCTCTGTTCCCGGTCTGGCTGCTGAGCACCAGCTGGCGGGGTGAAAACTACCTGTTTGCCATGAACGGTCAGACCGGCAAATTCGTGGGTGACCTGCCCGTGGACAAGGGCGCTGCCCGCAAGTGGATGCTGGGCCTTACGGCTGCCCTTTCCGCCGCGTCCTACGGCGTGATGTGGCTGCTGTGGCTGGCACGGATCCTGTAAAGGAGGGACGAACGATGAAAAAGACTTCCAACCGACTGCACTCCCTCTTTGCGGCGCTGGCAGCACTGATTCTTGCGGCGGCGCTGGCTGTTCCGGCCTTTGCGGTGGAGGGCGGCTTTGCCGACCTGTACTACCGCATGAACGACAGCGCAGAAGTTCTGACCGAGGACGAGGATAATGAACTGGAGGCTTCGCTGGAGGAGCTGAGCGTCCGCCAGAGCTTTGATGTGGTCATTGCCACCATCGAGTCGCTGGAAAGCGTGGACTACGACAGCATGGAGGCCTATGCTGATGACTTGTATGACTTCTGCCAGTTCGGCTACGGCTCCGATATGGACGGCGTGCTTCTGCTGGTGAGCGTGGGCGACCGCAAATGGCACATCTCCACCTGCGGCTACGGCATCACCGCCTTTACGGATGCCGGCATCCAGTACCTTGGCGAGCAGATGACCCCCTTCATGGCCGATGGAGACTACGCCGGTGCCTTCCGCACTTTTGTCCAGTGGTCGGATACTTACATCGATGCTGCCCGGGCGGGCCACCCCTACGATGTGAATAACCTGCCCCGGGAGCCGCTGTCTCTCATGTACCTGTTCCTTGCGCTGGGCATCGGCCTTGTGCTGGCATGGGTCGTCGTCCATGTGATGAAAAGCCAGCTGCGCAGCGTGGCGTTCCAGGAGAATGCCGCCAGCTATGTGCGGGAGGGCAGCATGAATCTGACCAACAGCCGGGAGCTGTTCCTGTACCGTGACGTGCACCGCACCGAGCGGCCGAAGGAGTCCAGCTCCAGCGATTCCGGCGGCAGCTCCACCCACACCTCTTCCAGCGGCACCACCCACGGCGGTGGAGGCGGCTCGTTCTGAAAGGAGTATGTTTATGAACCCTTATCTTTCGGAAAAAGCCCGCGGCGAGATTCCCCGTGTCCTCAAATGGCTGCGGAACGCGGGGCTTGCCTTCTGCGTGTTCTGCTCTGTCGGCGGGCTGTATACCCTCTGCCTGGATCTGCAGGCTAAGGACACCTCCCACGTTGTCGGGTATGTGTTCTGGATCGTGGTGGGCGCAGTGCCCCTTGTTCTGTTCGCACGCAACGAAAAACGCCGCTACCATGCAAGGACCATCGCCCGCAGGGTGGAGAGCTACTCCGGGCCGGAGGTGCCCCTGCGGTGGCTGTGCAACAGCGTTGGCATGGACACAAAGGACCTTGCATGGTATTTTGAAAACGGTTATTTTGTAAACCTCAGTCTGGATCTGAACCAGAAGATCGTCCGCAGGCGGACCGTGCCCCGCCATGACCCGAACCGGAGCTGAACCCTCACAGCTGAAACAGAAAGGAGTATTTTCATGGGACTTTTTGATAAGATGAAGCAGGCCACCGCAAATGTTTCCGGCAACCAGACCGTCACCTTTACCTTTCAGGCTCTGCCGGAAAGCCTTGCCCAGATGCAGGCACTGCCGGAGGCCAGTCTGGACACCCCTTTTAAGACCGCAGCTCTCACCGTCTGCGCACTGTGCGCCTACGGTGCCGATAAAAACATCGGGCTGGAGATGCTCAACTGGCTGCGGGGCCCCCGCCCCATGAACGGGCAGGAAATCTCCTTCCTGAACGACCGCTTCCGGGACGGCAAAAGCTATATCCCGTTCTCCTACTTTGTGGGTGCATCGCCGGAAAACGGCTATACCCCCCGCCAGCCCTTCACCCTGCTGGTGGGCAGCAACCACACCTCCAACACCGAGGAGGGCTACTGCAAGCTGTTCATCCCCTGCGGCGGCGCCGACAGCCCCCGCCCCATCAAGCTGCGCCGCAAGGGTGACGGGCAGTGGTTCTTGTGGGAGCAGTATCTGATGACCGGCATCCGCATCCCGGCGTCTGCCGACCCGTGGGCATAAAACAAAGGGGCTGACATGAAAGCCATGAAAACTTTTGCAGCACTGCTTGCACTGGCTTTCAGTCTGGCAGGGTGCGGTGCGGTGGACGGCGACCCCGTCCGCCCCGCTCCCGGCAGCGCCGGGCAGGGCAGCAGCATAGCGGCTTCCGGTGCAGATTCCGCTGAGCCGGAGCAGCTTGCCGCAATGCGGCAGCTGGCCGGGGAAAACGGAGACCTTGCCGGGGTGCTCTATCTGGGCAGCGTTCCGGAGCGCACCACCGATGTGCATGCCGTGCTGGACAGCTTACCGGAACAGCCGTGGCAGTTCGTTGCGGACGTCCCGGCAGAACGCTGGGTCGCAGCGCCGGGCGGCGGGCGGGAGCTGTACTGCATCTTTGCCGTGCGCAGGGAGGATACGCTTTTTGTCTATGAAAAGCAGGATCCCGCGTATCCCGCGCAGCTGGGGAAAGAACTTTACGGCAGGCAGGGTGGCCAGCCTATTCTGCTGCTGTGCAACGGCAGCAGGGATGCCCCCGACACCATGGTAACGGTCTATTGCAGCACCGGTCGCTCACTGGACTGGAACCCGCAACTTTCCGCCGAGACCGGCCGCCCTGTGCCGGTGGAGGGCGTAGACGATTTTTCCCAACACCCAACGCCCGGCGCTGCCCCCTGAGGTGCGCCCCGGCAGGGCATGAGAAAGGAGAACTTATGAAAAACCTGAAACTTCTGGCAGCCCTGCTGGCGCTGACCATCGGCCTTGCAGGCTGCGGCGGGTCGTCCAAGGGCAGCAGCGCGTCCAGCTCCAAGCCCGAAAAAATGCTGGACGGAGACAACATGATCGCATCGTCCTCCGCCAAACAGGAGTACACCGAGCCGGAGGACGTGACCTACATGCGCCTTCTGGCAGGGGAGGACGAATACCGCGCCTGTGTGCTGTATCTGGGCGGCTCCTACGAGGTGACAACCGATGTGCAGAAGGTGCTGGACAGCCAGACCAATCTGCGGGATCTGTGGGGCTTTGTCTACGACATCCCGCAGGATCACTGGGTCGTGGCACCGGATGGCGGGTGCGATTTGTACTGCATCTTCCCGCAGGACCCGGATGCCACCCTGTTCGTCTACGAGACGAGCCTGACAGACGATGCCGAAAACCCGCTCCAGCGCGGCAAGCAGCTTTATTATAGCGAGGACGGCCAGCCCATCCTGCTGCTGTGCAACATCAGCGATATCGCCCCCAACACCGAGGTGGAACTGTACCCCAGCACCGGCGAAGAGCTGGTATTCAGCCCCTTCCTTTCCGGCGAGAACGGTCATGTGGTGGAAGCCGAGGGCGTGTGCGATTTTACCATCTACCCGGAGGGGGACGACTGGGAGACCACCACCAGCCCATGGTCGCTGGAAGGCAACTGGCTGGAGACCGGCCGC
Organism: Faecalibacterium sp. OM04-11BH; assembly: GCF_003482185.1. NCBI lineage: Bacteria > Bacillati > Bacillota > Clostridia > Eubacteriales > Oscillospiraceae > Faecalibacterium > Faecalibacterium sp. OM04-11BH. The sequence continues at coordinate 5,826 of NZ_QULS01000017.1, read as the reverse complement.
GACACCGACGAGGGCTATTTTGACACCGACCCCGCAGACGCCGACCGGATGTGCTTTTTGCCCACAGACGCCGACACCGAGGGCAGCCAGCTGCCCCTGACCGCCAGCTACATCACCCCCTACCCGGAGCTGAACGTGGAGGAAGCCGACCTGTTCTATCAGGAGGGCACCCCGGAGGTACCCTTCCGCTCCAATCAGGAGTGGTACGCCACCTTTACCGGGACCCACGGCGACCGCTACGCCATCACGCTGGAGGACGAGGACACCCTTGCCCTGAAGGTCTATCTGGACGGCCAGGAAAGCTATCTGAGCCTTGTCAATACCGTCTACTTTGCACGGCAGGAGGCCATGGGTTGACCGGCGCGCACCCCAACACCGGGAGGAATGTACCATGAAACAAACCAAAAAGATCACCATCCTCCACTCCAATGATCTGCACGGAGACTTTCTGGCAGAGCAGGTGGACGAAAAACTGGTGGGCGGCGTTTCCATGCTGTCCGGCTACATCGAAAAGGTGCGGGCAGAACAGCCCAACACCATCTACGCCATTGCAGGTGATATGTTCCGGGGCTCGGTCATTGATTCCGAATACAAGGGGCTTTCCACCATCGAGATCATGAACGCCCTTGCCCCGGACGTGGTCACCATAGGCAACCACGAGGTGGACTACGGCATCGCGCATCTGCTGTTCATCGAAAAATGCGCGCGCTTTCCCATCATCAACGCAAACCTCTACATCAAAAACACCCCCACACGGCTGTTCACACCCTACAAGATCCTGCGGATGGACGGCATGAACATCCTGTTCATCGGTATCATCACGCAGGACGTGATCAACCAGACCAAGTCCGAATCTCTGGTAGGGTCCTTTGTGGACACCGCCGCAGCTGCCGCCGAGGTGGGCAAGATCTGCAACGCCCACAACAGCATCGATATTGATTTTACCGTGCTGCTGACCCACATCGGCTTTGAGGAGGATAAGCATCTGGCGCGCCAGCTGGACCCGGCGTGGGGAGTGGATCTGATCATCGGCGGGCACAGCCACACTCTGCCGGAGCACGCGGTGGAGGAAAACGGCGTGGTCATTGCGCAGGCGGGCACCGGCACCGACCAGATCGGGCGCTTTGACATCATCGTGGACACGGACAACAACTGCATCGATTCCTACACATGGCGCACCGTGCCCATCTGCGCCGAGACCTGCCCCCGCAATCCCGCCATGGAGCAGGTGCTGCACCGCTTCACCAGTCAGGTGGACGAAAAGTACAGCCACATCGTAGGGCGCTTCCGCCGGGAGCTTACCCACCCCCAGCGCACGCAGGAGACCGAGCTTGGCAACCTGTTTGCCGATATCTTTACCCGCAGCCTTGGGGTGGATGTGATGCTGATCGGCTCCGGCAGCATCCGGGCCGAAAAGCTGGGCCCCATCGTTACCTACGGCGACCTTATCGAGGGCTTCCCCTACGATGACGGCGTATTCATGTTCAAGGTGACCGGCCAGCAGCTGCGCCAGATGCTCCATTACATGCTGCGGGAGGAAGCCTACACCGGCCATACGGAGTTCTACCAGCTGCCCTCCACCCTGCGCCTGCGGTACGACCGCCGCAAGGGCGACTTTGATTACTTTACCTACTGTGGCAGGGAGGTGGGCAAGGAGATCGGCGATGACGCCCTGTTTACCGTGGGCTTGCAGAACTACCACTTTAAAAACATCGAAAGCTTTTTCAACATCTCCTACGACACCCTTTGCAAGCTCCAGAAGCCCCGCAGCGTGGCAACCTCCTGTCAGGATATCCTGATGGAGTATTTCCGGGAGCACGAGATGCTGGATGCCGCCGTGGACGGCAGAATGACCATCCTGCCCTCTACCGCGCAGACCGGCTGAACCCCTTTACCGCACAGCAATAACAACACGAAAAACGAAAGGAGCACCCCATGAAACAGCGATTCTCAAAACGAACGCGTCTTGTCAGCGCCTTGTTGACGCTGGCAATGGTGTTTACCTTTTTGCCCTTCAGTGCCTTTGCGGCGAACACAGAAATTGATTTTAATTCGCCGGATTTTAAGCTTAATTTCCCGGATGAGGAATTTCGGCGCTTTCTCAAAGAATGCTGTGACAAAAACGGCGATGGCAAGCTCGATGTGGATATCAAGAATATGACGATTCCAACCAGTTATGCAATCAAAAGTCTTGAAGGAATCCGTTTCTTTGAAGATCTCGAAAAGCTGGATTGCCACGGTATCGGCTTGACAACACTTAATGTTGGCAAAAATTTCAAACTGAAGGAGCTGGATTGTTCCGATAATCAACTGAAAGAGTCTTATCCTATTCTTTCAAGCGGACTGAAAAAACTGAATTGCTCCAATAATAAACTGACCTACATGAATCTGGGCATTCTCTATGGGCTGAATCTTGAAGAGGTGAATTGCTCCAATAACGAAATAAGGAATATCGTAATGGATAGCGTGGGGGAACTGGTCAAATTTGATTGTTCCAACAACGACCTGATGGCGTTGGATGTCAGCCAATGCTTCAAGCTGAAAGAACTGAATTGCTCTGGAAATCAATTGATGGAGTTGGATGTCGAGAACCAGACGCAGCTGAAACAGCTGGATTGTAGCAAAAATAAATTGACAGAACTGAACGTGAAACAGAATGGCGGCTTGACATCTTTGATATGCAATGATAATCAGCTGACAACGCTGGACCTGAGCCGAAATTACAGTTTGGATAACCTGAATTGTGCAAAGAATCGGTTGGCTTGTTTGGACGTTACTGGAATCAGCGGCGGTACGATAACGGCTAATGGCAACAGGCGTCCCATTGCTGTCCGTACAGACGGAACGTTTGACCTGAACACCCTGCCCGGCTTTGACGTGGGAAAGGCAACCAACTGGAACGGCGGCTCTGTTTCTGGCTCGATTCTGACAGTGGAAAATGGCAAGGATGAGGTGAGCTACCAATACAATTGCGGCAATGGAGTAAAGCCCACATTCATCTTTGAAACCAGTCTGCCCATCAATGAGAAAAATTTCCCCGACGCTAACTTTAGAAAGTACATCAAGGGCAACATAGCAGGTGGCAGAGATGTCCTCACGGTGGAAGAACGAAGCAAAGTCAAAATAATCAATATCAATAAAAAGGATATCAGTGACTTAAAAGGCATTGAGGCGTTCCCTAACCTGACCGAATTGGATTGCGGAAACAATTCTATCCAGAAATTAGACCTGAGACAGAATCCAATGCTGATAACGTTGAAATGCAATAAGAATCAACTGACCCAGCTGGACCTGAGCAAGAACCCGGATATCGACTATCTGAATTGTTCCGAGAACCAGTTGGAACAGCTGGACGTGTCGCATCTGAAGTTGGAGTATCTCTATTGCTCGCACAATGATCTGGAGCAACTGGATGTCAAAAATAGTAAGTGGCTGAGAGAACTCGACTGTTCCAAGAATGAGTTGACAGTGCTGGACGTAGATGTGACCCATAAACCCAATCTGGTAAGGGTAGAATGCCAAAACAACCAGCTGACATCGCTGATTCTGGACGAGAACAAAATGCTGAGGAAACTGAATTGTGCCAACAACCAGCTGACTCAGCTAAACCTGAACAATATGATTTCCTTGACGGAACTGAACTGCGCCAACAACCAGCTGACCGCGTTGGACGTCAGCAGCAGTCCAAACTTGACTACATTGGTGCTTAAGAATAACCATCTCACCAGCCTGAATCTGGATAGCAATCCGCATCTCGATTTCACTTATACGGATGTTTACCATTCCGATTTTAATAATGTTTACACCGTTACCCTGAACCCTGACCGTACGTTTGACCTGAACACTCTGCCCGGGAACTTTGATATAAACCGGGTTACTGGATGGGTCAATGGCACAGTCAAAGGGAACATTCTGACGGTCAATGAAGGCACAAACGTAGTGTACTACGGTTATCAGTGCAGAAGTAACATGTTGGACGTAAGTTTCACACTGGATGTGACTGGCACCGGCGGCACGGTTCCCCCGGTAACGCCTCCCTCCGGCGGCGATAACCCGGGCGGCGGTTCTACCCCGGGTGGTTCTACCCCGGGCGGCTCTACCGGCGGCGGTGCGGTCGTCATCGTGGCAGCGGCAGGCGCAGTGGCGGCTGGCGTTGTAGGCTACGGCGTGTACAACTATGTTTCCGGCCAGAAGCTGCAAGCCCTGCTGCCGGAAGGCGTGGCTGCACCCGAGAACCGCGCCCAGACCGCGCTGCTGCTGTGGAACACCGCAGGCCGTCCCGAGCCTGCCGAGGCTCCGGCCTTTGCAGACGTAGCAGACCCGGATACCGCCAAGGCAGCCCAGTGGTGCGTGGAGCAGGGCCTGATGAAGCGCCGCCTGAACGGCAAATTTGCCCCGGGCAGCAGCATCCCGGCCTATCAGGTGCTGAACGCCTACCGCAAGCTGGCAGGAGGCTGACAACCGAAGGATCATTCTGCCCCCTGCCGGGCAATGACCGCTTTTTGAAAAAGGGTGCCCTTTTTTCGGGGGAAGCGTCAGCTTCTCCCGAATGGGGCCCTGAAAAAAATTTTTACAACAGAAAGGAGCACCCCATGAAACAACGATTCTCAACCCGAACGCGCCTTGTCAGTGCCCTTTTGACGCTGGCAATGGTATTCACCTTCCTGCCCTTCAGCGCCTTTGCGGACGATGAAGTCGATTTCTGGGTTCCCCTGCACAGCGAAAACTTTCCGGACAAAACGTTCCTGGAATATATCAGAACGACGTTTGACAAAGGAGGATCGGAGGATGGAGAACCGAATGGAATTCTGGAGCCAGGCGAATGGAGAGCTGTCACTACGATCGATGTCCGCAACAAAAATATTACCAGCCTGTGGGGCATTACGTGTTTTCGCAACTTGAAGAAGCTGTATTGCTCCAATAACCAGCTGACATCTTTGAACCTAAGCTACAACACCAAGCTAACGCCAGAAAACTTCGAGTGCTCTGGAAACAAGTACCCCATTACCATTGATGAGACCGAACGTACGTTTGACTTGAGTACCCTCCCTGCTGGATTTGACGTAAATAAGACCAGTGAATGGGCTGGCGGCACTGTGAGCGGCAACACCCTGAAGGTGAACCCGGGTGCAGACCGGGTAACTTACACCTACGATTGCGGCAATGGACTGACCAGTGTATTCAGTCTGCAGGTGCTGACCATAACCAGAATCAAGCAGGTGAATCTCCGTGTAAACACCCCCAAAAAGAACGAAATGCCGGACGAGACCGTTGTTATTCTGGACAACGGAGCAGACGTTTGTGACGCCAAGATCTACTGGGTCGAGGGCGACGGCGTAGGCGGCAAGCCGATCACCGGCACCTTCAGACCGGGCAAACGGTACACCCTTCAGGTGGGTCTGTACGCAAAACCCGGATATAAGTTTAGCAAGGATACCGTCTGTACAGTGAACGGACGGGAAACAGAGTTCAGCTGGACCCAGAACGATGATACGGAATATTGCGCAATAAAGCATTATTCGGTGTCGCTGAATCCGGGCGGATTTGAGCACGACCACACGATGGAAATGACCCACGACGAGTACAGTCACTGGATGGAGTGTCCCATCTGCCATACGGTGCAGGACACCGAAGCCCATGTCTACGATAACGACAAGGATACCACCTGCAACGTCTGCGGCTATGTCCGCAGTCTGACCCCGGGCGGCTCTACCCCCGGCGGCTCTACCCCCGGCGGCTCTATCCCGGGCGGCACCACCCCCGGCGGCTCTACCGGCGGCGGTGACGGCGGCGGTGCGGTCGTCATCGTGGCAGCGGCAGGCGCAG
>NZ_QULS01000016.1:56064-57569 GCF_003482185.1 Faecalibacterium sp. OM04-11BH | reverse complement strand
AACAACAAGTCCTTTATCGGCAAGGTGGCGAATGACCTTTTCCGCAGTATGAATCTGGCACAGTCCGGTCTGAATCTTGACACGGACGATTTGAAACAGGCGGGGAATCTGGGCTTATGGAAAGCCGTGCCGAAATTTGATGCGGCGCGCGGCATGAAGTTCCTGACCTATGCGGCTCCTGCCATTCGCAACGCCATGATGGACATGGTACGGGATGCCTTTGCTGCTTTTGAGCAGCGGATGGTGACAGAGGACAAGGACGGTATCTGCTACCAGCGTGTTTCGCTGGATGATGTTCTGCCGGGAGAGGAACAACTACGGCGCATTGAAGCCATAGCCGACCCCTACGCCATGCAGCCGCAGAGTATTATGGAAGAACAGGAATCGCGCCGGGAACTGTACGATGCTCTGAAACGGCTGACCCAGCGAGAGCAGACCTATCTGCTGTACCGCTATGGCTTCACCGATGGCGAGGAACATCCGCTGATCGGCACGGCGATATACTTTCACCTGACAAAAGGCCGCGCAAAAAAGACGGAGGAACAGGCCATGGATAACCTTTGGCTGGAACTGCCGTGGTGGTTTATCTGAATGGGCAGAGAGGAATTGTGTCAAATTGACATAATTCCTCCCGATAAGAGGGATGTGAGCGAAAATGCTGGCAATGTATCTGGCAGTTCTGGATAACCAGAGCAGTGAAGAACAGTTTAAAGATGTATATAATACTTACAAGCGGCTGGTCTACCATACCGCTTACAAAATTATGGGCGATTCATATCTGGCAGAAGATGTGCTGCAAGAGGTTTTTTTGTACGTTGCCAAAAATTTTTCTAAAATTCATCGAGAAAACTGTCACGAACTCGCCGCTTATCTCGTTAGTTGTAGGAGAAGCCGTGCATACGATATGCTTCGCAAGCAGCGAGAAGAACCATTAGAAGAAATCCCAGACGCACCAGATGGTGCCCCGATACCGGATGATGCAGCAGTCAGCACCGACAACATCGAACGGTTGATAGAACTAATCGGACAGATGAAACCGATGTACCGTGATCCACTGCGCCTTTTGGCGATGGGCTACACCAACCGGGAGATTGCCGAATCGCTTGGACTGACAGATGAAGTGGTTCGGATGCGGCTTTTCCGTGGAAGAAAATTATTGTGGAAGGAGTTGAACAGCCATGAGTGAGCGGACAGAAGTTTCTTTTGATGCAGCGTTGATGATGGCACTCCGTGCAGATGCACAAAAAGAACTGGACGAGCTGCCAACTCCGGCACAGCTAAAAGAACTCTACCCGGACACGTCCCGATGGGATGCTCGCCTGAAAGCGGCATTGCATAAACGCCGCCCGGTGCTGAAGCGAGTGCTTGTTGCGGCCCTGACGCTGATAATTCTGAACCTCGGTGCGCTTGCAGTAAGTGCAGACTTCCGCAAGGCGGTCTATACGATGATTCAGAAGTTCCTGCCCATTGAGATGCAGCTGACGTATCAAGTGGACGGCGAACCG
>NZ_QULS01000016.1:0-56054 GCF_003482185.1 Faecalibacterium sp. OM04-11BH | reverse complement strand
ACGCCGCCCGGTGCTGAAGCGAGTGCTTGTTGCGGCCCTGACGCTGATAATTCTGAACCTCGGTGCGCTTGCAGTAAGTGCAGACTTCCGCAAGGCGGTCTATACGATGATTCAGAAGTTCCTGCCCATTGAGATGCAGCTGACGTATCAAGTGGACGGCGAACCGTTGGAACAGCTTCCGGATGGATACAGCGACCATTATGTGCCGGATGGCTTTGAACGAGATTATGAACAAGGATATGATAACGAAATAGCCTTTCTTCATGCCTATGTTGATGTCAATGATAAGAACATCTTTTATTATGTGGACTGTTCCGTAATTCAAGACTATGGACAAGTCGAAACTTTCGACAATGAGCACACGGTTTATGAGCGCATTAAAATTGGAACAGCCGATGCAACACTTGGAACGAGTAATAACGGAGGACGTACAGGATATGTGCTAGTATGGGAGAAAGATGGCATTTCGCATACGATTATTGGAAAGATATCGCATGATGAGCTTCTAAGAATTGCGGAAAGCATTTCCTGATTTGTCAAGACCTTGCCGACACACTTGTGATTGTTTACAAATGTGTCTGCATTTTTTGTACAAATATACAAAGTTGATAAAATCTCGAAAATTTTTCAAAAAAGCTGTCACAAACGCAGTGTGAGCAACGTTGACTAAGCAAAAGCTCCTGTGGGAGTGTACAAAATGGAGGTTATTCATTAATCAAAATGACGAAAGAAGAAATTATTTCCATGCTATCAAAGGAATTGAACAGTGAATGGACGAATGGAGTCACATGTTTGATGGTGGAAAATTCCGATAGCTATATTCCAGTAATAGTTCATCACAATAAAAATGAACTTATTGTTGAAGTAGTAGAACAAGACAAGAAGATTTACCGCATCGGACGAAATGAGCTAAATAAAACATCTTAGTCATCACAAAAAAAAATCATTGAAATCAGTCACGATTTGACGCATAAAGGCTATAAAATTGGTGGCAGACTAACTGTTTGGACGGCTAATACGAGCAACCCGTCTCAAAGTAAGAGGTATGCTATTTATGATGTTAATTCTACTTTGTATCCCAGTGATACTTTGGACATTTTCTCTGAGTCGTACAATGCAAACACTTAAAAAACCGCCTCTGACAGTGCTGCTCTGTTTGATAGTTTGCTTTACATTAACATCTTGCTTTAATACAAAAAATAAAAGTGAATCGGTTCCGGATAACTATTCATTGTATTCGCAATATGTTGATAAAGTTGTAAAAAAATTCGAGCCAGAAGGATTTGAGATGTTAAATAGTACAGCCGATATCTATAGCTCTGGATTTCCTGAAAACGAATACTTTGAGGAGCGAGATGATTTGTATGATGGCAATCCACTACAACCAAAAAACAGAAAAGCTGTCTATTTAAACTCAACAAATGGTATCCTTGCGTGTATGACATTTTTATATTCTGAAGAAGAACTAGGAAAGCGAATGCTGACAATTGATTCCTTGCCAGCAGAGGCGGTTGCTACTTTTCAGAAGGAAGATGACATAAACATTCAAGAAACATACGAAATGGTTCTGGAAGATCAACACTGTATTGTGTTGCTTAAATTTATCTCAACTGAGTCATTGCAGAGCAATCAAGAGCAAGCAGTTACCCGCTACAGAGCATCAGTAATTGATTTTTTTGAAGAATACACACAATTTCTAAAAAGTCAAGAAAATATAGAATAACCTAAAACCAATATAGTGTCATTAAAGCCTTCAAGCCTTCAGAGGGTGTTGACAGAACTTCAATGGAATGGTATGTGGTTCTTTTCTCTGGCATTTTTCGCTGTCATCTTTATGGAAATGCTGTCCGATTTTTTGCTGGTTACAGATCGCTGCACTGCATGGAAAGCATTAAATGGAAATGTCAGCGAAGCCGAATTTCACAATCTTCAGCAGATTGTCCTATGCGAAAATCAGAAAGTTTCCATTGAGAAGAAACTTGCAAGTACGATACTACTGGTTCTGATGATATGTGCAACTGCTGCATTTGTATGGCTCACTTTTTGGTATAAGGTTTTGTTATGAAAGAGATAATTATTGAACCACATATTGGAATTGGACAATTAAAATTAGGCATGACATCAGATGAATTAGAAAATGCTCTTCTACAAATGAAGAAACAGTGGTCGAATTCTTCTGATGAAGCAATGCAAATGGAATGTTGTGCGGAAACCGATGACCCTAATTTGATAACCGGACGATATATGGATAATGATTCGTTCTTTCTGGTGCAGTATCGGAACGGAAAAGCTGCTGAAATCGGCATCCAGCGTGATTTGTCTAAAGTGGCATCAATAAAATTGTTCGGGATGGATATGTTTAATACAGCCGCCGAGTGTATTATTGATAGCTTAATGAAAAAGGACAACGTTATTTGCAACGAAAAGGACTTGCAACTGGGAACGGAATATTTTTTTCCCGAAATTGGAGTCCGACTCTGGAGAGAGCGAGCATTTCATCCCAAACTGTTGAAAGACCCGCTATACATGGAAGAAATGCAGGCGGTATTAGAAGATGAATACCAGTATCAGTATTTTCAGATGGTTACCATAATAGGTTGAACTACTAACTAACCATGAGCCCTCTATTTGCAACGACTGCAAGTAGAGGGCTGTTGTTTTGCCTTGGATATTTTAATTAAAGGTCAATCCTCTAAATCTGCCATGGTCACAGCTGAGTGAGAGATAATGCTCAATCTCACCACCCAGCACAAGCTGAGCATACTCCAAGGGCTTGTTGTAGAGCAGCCAGTCCAGTTCCGCCCGCTGCGTTGGAGTATTGCCGTATTCGTCCTCAATAGCGATGCAGATAAACAAAACTGTGATTATGCAACAAATTTTCCATGAATTTATGTGCAGCTATACGATTTTGAAAAATTTTGTAGACAAACGAAATAAATTGGGCTTAAATTTCGTTATTCCAGTAAGAAACGCAAGAGATTTCTTTTAGAGTGTATATAGGAGATCCTTTTATGCTAGAGCAGTTTTTCAAATCGCAAGTCGCAACCGTTTCTGATCCCTACCAAGGCAGTCGCATCACGGATGCGTTGGCGGCTGCGGGAATCAAGTTCTATTGCAAAACTAAAGATGTCAATCGGCGTAATACGTTCGATCAGGCAAGAATTGGAACTCTAGGTATAAAACCAAAGTATATCACAGAGATATTTGTAGACAAAGAAAATGCAGATATGGCACTGCATATTGTACACACGCTAAAGTAAAGTCTGCGATATCATAGTTCTTACAGCGTGATATGTTTTCAGTTGACTGGAGAAAAACATGAAAAGAATTTGCATTGGACTTTTGACCGCACTAGGGTGTATTGCTGTAGCTACGGCGTTGATTGTTCGGCCATTTAGCAAAAAATCCATCCAGTCTTATGTACTGCGAAATCAGGATGAGCTGACAAACTATGCGCGGAAAGTGATAGAAGAACATCCAATGGGACCGCTAGAGTGGAATGGATGGAAAGTATATTATTACGCAGATGATATGGTGGAATTTTGTACAGGCTCTTTCGGGCTCATTCCGAGTACTACATATAAGGGCTTTTACTATTCTGAAGATGATGAACCACATGGCTTTCAAGATGTTCCGGTTGAGTTTGTAAAAAGTGGAAATGGATGGTCGTGGGCAGAATCAGAAGGTGATAATACACAATATACTGAACGAATTGCAGCACATTGGTATTGGTATGAAGCAAAATTTTAGAAGTCGGAGAACCTGAAGTTATGTTGTGCAATATGGAGAAATTTAATTATAAGTTTGGGAGTTGTTGATTTGCAACGCAAAATACGTTACAATAAGGCCGAGGTGATAACCATGGAAAAAACGATGACACTCAATCTTCGTGTCAACCCCACCGTTAAGCAGCAAGCCGAGGATGTGCTGAAGCAGCTCGGCATCCCAATGGCAACAGCCATTGATATGTACCTGCGCCAGATCACCCTGACTGGCGGCATTCCCTTCTCGCTGTCTTTGCCGAAAGCTCCTGCGGCTCTGAACGCTGACACCATGACCGATGACCAACTCCATGCAGCCTTGCAGGTGGGCATCAAGGAGATTCAGAATGGTGATACCGTGGATGCCGCAAGCGCATTCGCACAGTTCAGGGAACAGCACAGATGAAGCAGTATGACGTAAAAATTTCCCATGCAGCCCTCAGTGATATGGAGCAGATTTACAGCTACATTGCTGACCGTCTGCTGGAGCCTGACACGGCTATGGGGCAGTACAACCGCATTGCAGAAGCCATTCAGTCGCTGAACATTCTGCCGGAACGCTGTGCGCTGGTGGAAAGCGAGCCGGAGCACACCCAAGGACTGCGGCAGATGCTGGTAGACAACTACTCAGTGTTCTACATCGTGGGCGAGGATGCGGTGTCAGTGGCCCGTGTGCTGTACAGTGCATCCGACCTTGTGCGCCGCCTGCGGAGAATGAAGTGAAAGGGGGTGTTTGCATGACCGCCGTGATTTATGCTCGCTATTCCAGCGATAACCAGCGCGAAGAATCCATCGAAGGTCAGATTCGCGAGTGTACGGCCTACGCCGAAAAGAACGGCATTACCGTGGTCAAGCACTACATTGACCGCGCCCTTTCCGCCAAAACCGATAACCGCCCGGACTTCCAGCAGATGATCAAGGACAGCGAGAAACGGTTGTTTGACATTGTGCTGGTCTGGAAACTTGACCGTTTTGCCCGAAACCGCTATGATTCGGCCCACTATGAGTACCAGTTGGAACGGAATCATGTCAAGCTGGTATCTGCCACGGAGCCTATCTCTGACAGCCCTGCGGGTATCATGGTCAAGAGTATGCTGACCGGCATGGCTGAATACTATTCCGCAGAACTTTCTGAAAAGGTCGTGCGTGGCATGACCGAGAATGTTCTGAAGGAAAAGTACAACGGCGGCACGATTCCCATTGGTTTTAAGGTGGACGAGGAGAAGTTCTTTCAAATCGACCCGCTGAAAGCTCCCTTTGTGGTAGAAGCCTTTCAGCGGTACAACGATGGTGCAACTATGAAAGAACTGATGAACTGGCTGAACGACAGCGGCGTGACCACCAACCGCAACCAGAAGTTTACCTACAACAGTGTTCAGAAGCTGTTGACGAACAAACGGTACATCGGAGAAAACCACTTCAAGGACATTGTGATGCCCGACAGCATCCCGGCCATCGTGGACAAGGACTTGTTTGAAGAAGTACAGCAAAAAATCAAGAAGAACAGCCGCGCTCCTGCCCGTCACAAGGCCGAGGACGATTACTTGCTCACCACCAAGCTGTTCTGCGGAATGTGCGGCGCGATGATGTTCGGCGAGTGCGGTACGGGTAGAAACAAGGTCGTTCATCATTATTATAAGTGCGCCACCGCGAAGCGTTTCAAGACCTGCAAGAAAAAGACCGTCCGTAAAGAGTGGCTGGAAGATTTGGTCATAGCTGAAACCATGAAGCTGATTCAGGACGATGCCGTGATTGATGCCATCGTTGCAGAAGTCATGGAGTTGCAGGATCAGGAAAACACCACGCTTCCTTTGCTGGAAAAGCAGATGCGCGAGGTAGAGAACGGCATTGAAAATATGCTGAACGCCATTCAAGCAGGTGTGCTGACCAACTCCACCAAATCGCGTTTGGAAAAGCTGGAAGCCCAGCAGAAAGAACTTGAGGTTCGGATCGCCGAAGAAAAAATCGCTCGGCCTCGGTTGAGCGAAAATCAGGTTCGGTTCTGGTTGACCCGGTTCCGCAAGCTCGACCCGAACGTGAAAAACCATCGGGAAACGCTCATCAATACATTCGTGAACGCCGTTTATCTCTATGATGAAAAAGTTTTGATTACATTCAACTACAAAGACGGCACAAAAACCATCACTTTCGATGAAATCGCCGCCAAAGATGCCCCAGAGGGCAATGGTTCGGATTTGGGTTGCTTCGCTCCACCAAGAACTCCGGTATCCAATGGGTACCGGAGTTTCTGTTTTATCTGTCTTGCAAAAGGGGCTGCAAGGGTGGATTCGAACAGCATCGACCCGCCGAATAGTCCGGCGGGTAAAAAAGCCCCTGTGCAACAGCGACGACCGCTGCCTGCGGCAGAAACAGGGAGGAGCTGTTGGGGCTGCGGCCAGCAGGGTGCGCGTGCCGCCCAAGGCACGATGCAGCCGCTGGGAGCCGCGACCCGGGTTCCTTTTTTGCGCGGCTCGCGCAATCCACCCGCGCCCACCAAGAACTCCGGTATCCAATAGGTACCGGAGTTTCTGTTTTATCTGCCTTGCAAAAGGGACTGCAAGGGTGGATTCGAACAGCAACAGCGACGACCACTGCCTGCGGCAGAAACAGGGAGGAGCTGTTGGGGCTGCGGCCAGCAGGGTGCGCGTGCCGCCCAAGGCACGATGCAGCCGCTGGGAGCCGCGACCCGGGTTCCTTTTCTGCGCGGCTCGCGCAATCCACCCGCGCCCACCAAAAAACCGCAACGTATCCAAGTATGCTGCGGTTTTTATTTATAACAGTGATATTTTCACTTCACCCGCCTGTCAGAGCAGCTGTGCAAGAATACTGTTTTGCACAATAAGTCCGGCGGGGGTCAGGGCGAGGATGCGGCCATCAAAGGTGGCGTACCCGGCGCGGACACAGTTTTGCACAAAGGCCAGCTGTGCGGTGGAAAACTGCTTGCCGTACAGGGTTTTGTAGGCTTCAAGGTCAAGCCCCTTGCGCAGCCGCAGCTGCAAGATCAGGTAGTCCTCTGCACCGCAGCTGCCGTCCATGATGGGTGCGGCGGCGTCTTGCAGAAAGGCGGCAGTATCCGGCGCGTAGCAGAACCGCTTGCCGCCCATGCAGGAGTGCGCCGCAGGGCCAAGGCCGAGATAATCGCCGCAGTCCCAGTAGATGAGGTTATGCTTCCCCTCATAGCCCGGCTTTGCGAAGTTGGAGATCTCGTACTGGCGGTAGCCGTGGTGCTCCAGCTGCTCCACGGCGTAGAGGTAGAAATCGGCGGCTTCATCGCCGGTGGGCAGACCCTCCGGCGGGTGCTTGCCGAAGGCAGAGTCCGGCTCGATCTTTAAAAGATAAGCCGAGATATGGGTGGCACCGCCTTTTTCGATCAGCTCCAGTGTCTCGTCGAACTCGGCCTGCGTATAGTGGGGCAATGCCAGCATGATGTCGCCGCTGATGTTCTCGAACCCGGCGCGCCGGGCAGCGGCAAAGGCTGCCCGCGCCTGCTTGGCGCTGTGGGGGCGGCCAAGGGTGCGCAGCTGGGTGTCCCGGGCGGACTGCACCCCGAAGGAGATGCGGTTCACCCCTGCCGCCCGGAAGCCCCGCAGGCTCTCCTCGGTGACGGTCTCGGGGTTTGCCTCCAAGGTGATCTCTGCACCGGGCACGGGGTCTGCTGCCCGGATGAGCCGCTTGGCCTGCGCCGGGGTGAGCAGGCTGGGCGTGCCGCCGCCGAAATAGAGGGTGTCCGGCCGCAGGGGCGCATCCGGCGCAAAGCGGTGCAACTCCCGCAGCAGCGCGTCCACATAGGCGTCCGGTACGCCCCGCTCCCCGGGGTGGGAATAAAAATCGCAGTACCGACATTTGGAAAAACAGTAGGGAATATGCAGATAAAGTCCAAGGGACATACAATATCACAGCCTTTTTCATGAAACGTTCATTTCTATGCAGTATACTATATTCCGTAGACCGGAGCAAGAGAGAAATGCTCCGCAGAATAGACTGGAGGAACCCAGATGAGTTACAACAATTACAACCGTGGCTATGCAGAGCCTACAATGACCTCGGCTGATTATATGACCCGCACCTACCGCTGGATGGCGCTGGGACTGCTGGTCACCTTTGCAGCGGCCTTTGTCACCGCCACCACCCCGCTGTTCTACGTGGTCAACTCGCTGTATCTGCTGTTCACCATTGCCGAGCTGGCGCTGGTGTTCGTGCTGAGCGCCCGGGTGCAGAATATGTCCGTGGGCGCGGCAAGAGGCGTGTTTTTGGGCTACGCCCTGCTCAACGGCATGGTGCTGAGCTATTATTTCCTTGCTTTTGAAGTGGGCACGCTGGTGCTGGCTTTCCTTGCCACCTCGCTGTATTTCGGCCTGATGGCGGTTTATGGAACAACTACGCACAAGGACCTGTCCGGCTGGGGCCCCAAGCTGATGATGGCTCTGTTTGCACTGCTTATCACCGGTTTCGTCGGCCTGCTGTTCGGCATGGGCTTTATGGGCACGGTGCTGTATTCCGGCATCGGTCTGGTGGTGTTCATGCTGTTGACCGCCTACGACACCCAGAAGCTGAGCCAGATGTACTCCTACTACGCAGGGGACAGCGAGTTGGCGGAAAAGGCTTCCATCTACGGCGCACTGACGCTGTATCTGGACTTCATCAACATCTTCCTGTATGTGGTGCGTCTGCTGGGGCTCAACAGCCGCCGCCGCGATTAAGCGTACAGCGCCGCAACATCATTGATAAGCAAAAAAAATCGGTCAGACCTACGGGTCTGACCGATTTTTTGTTCTATAAAGAATGGGGCCGGGATTTTCTCCCGACCCCATTTTTATGATAGAACCTGAAATTTTAAGTTGATACTCAAAGCAGCTTTACGGCCAGCGCCTCGGTGGTGTGCTCCTGCGCTTCGGTGCTGCCGGGCTTGTCGTCCAGAATGTACCGCAGCACCAGCACCTCAGCCACATACAGCACCGCCACCTTGATGGGGATGCTGCCGGAGTCCAGCGGACTTTCCTGCGCGCCGCACAGCAGCACGATGTCTGCCAGCTTTGCACCGGGGGAGTCCTCGTAGTGGGTAATCAGGATGATCTTTGCGCCGTTGGCCTTGGCGGTGCGCAGGGTCTCCATCAGGTCCCGGGTAGCGCCGGAGTAGGAAACGAACAGCACCACGTCCTGCTCGGTCATCAGGCTGGCAGCCATGACCTGCATGTGGCTGTCGGCGGTGGCACGGAACTTGTTGGTGATGCAGGCAAACCGGGCACAAATCTCGCTGGCGGCGACCATGCTGCCGCCCTGTCCCATGCAGAACACCTGCCGGGCGCTGTGCAGCAGCGCCACAGCCTGCTCCACCGCCTGCGGCGAAAGAGCGTTCTGGGTGCCATTGATGGCGGTCATGAACAGTGCCGAGGCGTGCTCGCACAAAGTAGCGGTGTCGGCGTCTGGGGCGGGCTCCTGCTGGTTTACCAGCACACCGGTGGCGTTGGCCTGCGCCAGTGCAATACGCATTTCGTGGTAGCCCTCAAAGCCCAGCGCCCGGCAGAACCGGAACACCGTGGCCTCGGCCACCTGACACTCTCTGGCCAGCGACGATATGGACAGATACTGTGCCTCCGCAGCGTGCTGCACCAGATATTCGGCCACCGTGCGGCCGGATTTTGTCAGGTCGCCCTGATGCTGCTGCAGCAGCTCCCAAAAATTTGTAGACATTCTTTTCCTTCTCCTGACTTGGGCCGCCGGCGGGTGCCGGTGCCGTGTTCGTGCTTACCTTCTTATATAAAAGTATAAGAGAAACTGCGCCGCTGTGCAAGAGGCGTAATGACCACATTTTACCCGCCGGTTCTGTGCAGAGGGCACAGTTTTGAAGGAAAAAACGGCCCAAATGGTGAAAATACTTTTCATTTTTACAATTTCAAAGCTGAAAGCAATTTTCAGAACAGCCGGGGAAAGTGTACCGTTTTGTAACTATTTTGACAAGTGAAGTGGATAAAAATATTGTGTTTTTTCTGATATCCCACAATTTTGTGCAGGCTGCTGGGTTTGAAAATGAAAATTTATGAAAAGAATGAATGGACAAAATGAAAATAATTTTCTATAATTAGGCTACAAACAACGGCTGCGGACACGAGCAGCCGCTACGAGCAAAACGGAGTACGATCCCCCGATGGGTCGAAGAAGATGAACAAGGAGAATCTACCATGAAAAACTGCATTTCCCGCCGTTCCTTCCTGAAGGCTGCCGGTATTCTGGGCGCTGCCGGTGCACTGGCCGCCTGCGGCGGTTCCTCCTCTGGCAGCACTGCTGCTTCCTCTACCGCTTCCTCTGCTGCTGCAAGTGCAGCCGGCACCGGCGCAAGCATCAAGCTGTGGACATACCCCATCGGCGGCTGGGGCAATGACGAGACCGTCCAGAATCTGATCTCCAGCTTCAACGCAAAGTACCCCGACATCAAGGTGACCGTGGAGTATCTGGACTACACCAACGGTGACGATCAGGTGAACACCGCCATCGAGGGCGGCAGCGCACCCGATCTGGTCATGGAAGGTCCCGAGCGTCTGGTGGCCAACTGGGGTGCCAAGGGCGTTATGGCTCCGCTGAACGACCTGTGGACCGACGATGCCAAGAAGGACATCTACGCTTCTGTTGAGTCTGCCTGCCACAACGAGAAGGGCGACTACTACGAGTATCCCCTGTGCATGACCGCACACTGCATGGCCGTGAACATGACCAAGGTCAAGGAAGTGGGCGCGGACCAGTACATTGATACCGACAAGCACACCTGGAGCACCGAGGGCTTCCTGAACACTGTGGACGCACTGTACAAGGGCGGCTACGAGAACGTAGCAGCCATTTACTGCAGCGGTCAGGGCGGCGACCAGGGCACCCGCGCCATCATCAACAATATGTACGGCGGCACCTTTACCGATGCAGCCCACACCAAGTACACCGCCGACTCTGCCGAGAACATCAAGGCCATTCAGGCTCTGTACGATGCAAAGGGCGTCAACTTTGATCCTTCCATCAACGGCGGCGAGGAGATCACCCTGTTCCGCAACGGCACCCTGCAGATGGCTTTCTGCTGGAACATTGCACAGCAGCTGAACGCTGACACCGCTGCCGCAGGCCAGACCATCAGCGGCGACGAGATCTTCCCCATGGCATTCCCCACCGAAAGCGGCGACCCGAAGCTGTGCGGCGGCATCTGGGGCTTCGGCATTTTTGATAACGGCGACGAGGCCAAGATCAAGGCTGCAAAGACCTTCATCGACTTTATTGCTGCCGACCCCGCTCAGGTCAAGGACAGCGTGCTGGCTTCCACCTACTTCCCCGTCCGCACCAGCGTGGGCGACATCTACGTCGGCAACGAGGTCATGAGCGAGTACAGCAAGTTCATGGGCTATCTGGGCGACTACTACCAGATCACCCCGGGCTGGACCACTGCCCGTACCGAGTGGTGGAACATGCTGCAGCGCGTGGGCTCCGGCGAGGCCGTCGAGACTGCCGTCAAGACCTTTGTGGACAACGCAAACGCAGCCGCTGCCGCCGAGGCATAAGCGCTACTTTTTCTGAACTGCATCACAGCTGAACCGCAAGGCCCCTTCCTCCGGGTGAGGGAGGGGCCCTTTTACGGAAAAAACACTCTCAAACGAAAGGTTTGGTGATCCTCTTGGCTGCAAAGACGGCAATGAAAGAGCCCAAACGCAGCAGTGCGCTGGTACGGCGCGAAACCTTCGCCTCCTACTGCTTCCTGCTGCCCAGCCTGATCTTCTTTCTGGGCTTCGTCATCTACCCCATGATCCTCTGCGTGGTGACCAGCTTCTTTGACTCTACCATGAACCGCGCGGATATCTTTGTGGGTCTGGCAAACTACAAGACCCTGTTTGCCGACCCCATCTTCCTTGGCGCATTAAAGAACACCTTCGTCATCGTCATTGTGTCGGTGCCCATCACCTGCATCTTCTCGCTGTGGGTGTCCTCCGCCATCGTAGACCTGCCGGAGTGGGCCACCAGCCTTTTCCGCTGCGTGTTCTATCTGCCCGTGGTCACCGGCTCGGTTGCCGTTACCGTGGTGTGGAAGTGGATGTACAACAACTACTATGGCATCTTCAACTATCTGGGCAAGAGCCTTGGTATTCTGGACAAAAACATCAACTGGCTGGGTGACGAGCGGTTTGCGCTGGGCTGTATCATCCTGATCTTGCTCACTACCTCCGTGGGTCAGCCCATCGTGCTGTACGTTTCGGCACTGGGCAACGTGGATCAGTCCATCGTGGAGGCTGCCGAGGTGGACGGCGCGACCGACTTCCAGTGCTTCTGGAAGATCAAGTGGCCGGCCATTATGCCCACCACCCTGTACATTCTGGTCATCACCACCATCAACTCCTTCCAGTGCTTTGCACTGATCCAGCTGCTGACCTCCGGCGGCCCCAACCACAAGACCGATACCATTATGTACTACATCTACTACACCGCCTTCAAGCAGTACAAGTACGGCTACGGCAACGCCATGGGTGTGGTGCTGGCGGTGATCATCGCCATTCTGTCTGCTGTCCAGTTCAAGATGGGCAACAAGGATAATTAAGGAGGTGCGAAACAATGCGTGCAACTGCTGCAAAAAAGCAAAAACCGTTGAAGCGCCATCCCAGTAAACTGAAAAAGATGAGCGCCTACGCCATTCTGGCAATCATCCTCATCAGCATTATGGCGGTGCTGTTCGCCTTCCCGCTGTACTGGATCATCACCGGCTCCTTCAAGACCGGTGCCGCCATCAACGCCACTACTCCCGAGTGGTGGCCCAGCCAGTGGGTGCTGACCAACTACCAGAAACTGTTTGCCGGGAAACGTGCCCCGCTATGGCAGCTGGCTGTGCCCTTCGGCTCCAAGTTCAGCGCCAACGGCGAGCCCGTCTACTTCTCGGTAGGCCCCATGGCTCCCGCTGCCATCCGCTGGATGATCAACACCGTGTTCATGGCAGTCATGTCCATGATCCTTACCTGCCTGACCGCCGCCATGGCCGGTTATGCGCTGGCCAAAAAGCGCTTTGTGGGCCGTAAGCTGCTGTTCACCCTCATCGTGTGCGCTATGGCGCTGCCCAAGCAGGTCATCCTGATCCCCCTGCTGCGCGAGATGAGCGCACTGAACCTATACAACACCATCTGGGCGGTTATTTTCCCTATCGTGGGCTGGCCGTTCGGCGTGTTCCTGATGAAGCAGTTCAGTGAGGGCATCCCCACCGAAATGCTGGAGGCTGCCCGCATTGATGGCGCCAGCGAGGCGCGCACCTTTGTCAAAATCGTGCTGCCCATGGTCAAGCCCGGTATCGGCGCACTGGCCATCTTTACCTTCATCAACAGCTGGAACGACTACTTCATGCAGTTGATCATGCTGTCCAGCACCAGCAACCTGACCATCTCGCTGGGCATTGCAAAGCTGCAGGCAGAAAACAGCACCGACTTTGGTCTGATCATGGCAGGCGCTGCACTGGCTGCCGTGCCGATCATCATCATCTTCCTCATCTTCCAGAAGTACTTCACCAAGGGCATCGCAATGGGTGCCGTCAAGGGCTAAAATTTACAGAAAGAAGGATATAGACCCATGAAAGATATCAAAAAATATCAGGGTGTCATCCCTGCCTTTTACGCCTGCTATGACGCAGAGGGCAACATTTCGGTGGAGGGCGTCAAGGCGCTGACCCGCCACCTGATCGCCAAGGGCGTCAAGGGCGTGTATGTGGGCGGTTCCTCCGGCGAGTGCATCTACCAGCACGTCGACGAGCGCAAGACCGTTCTGGAGGCCGTGATGAGCGAGGCCAAGGGCAAGCTGACCGTGATCGCTCACGTCGGCTGCAACAACACCGCCGACAGCATGGAGCTGGCCCGCCACGCCGAGAGCGTGGGTGTGGACGCCATTGCCTCCATCCCGCCCATCTATTTCCACCTGCCGGAGTACGCCATTGCCAAGTACTGGAACGATATGTCCGCTGCCGCCCCGAACACCGAGTTCGTCATCTACAACATCCCGCAGCTGGCTGGCACGGCGCTGACCATGAGCCTGCTGAACGAGATGCTGAAGAACCCCAACGTGGTAGCCGTGAAGAACAGCTCCATGCCCACGCAGGACATCCAGATGTTCAAGGATGCCGGTATCGCCGCCCGCGGCGAGGGTAACTTTGTGGTGTTCAACGGCCCGGACGAGCAGTTCGTTTCCGGCCGCGTCATCGGCGCAGACGGCGGCATCGGCGGCACCTACGCCGTGATGCCGGAGCTGTATCTGGCGATGAACGCCTATCTGGAAAAGGGCGAGATCGCAAAGGCACGCGCTATCCAGTACGAGGCCAACCGCATCATCTACAAGATGTGCTCTGCCCACGGCAACCTGTACGCGGTGCAAAAGGAGATTTTGCGCCGGATGTATGGTCTGGAGCTGGGCAGCGTGCGCGCCCCGATGCCCGGCCTGATCCCCGAGGATGAGCCCATCGTTGCCGAGGCACAGGCCATGATCGAAGCTGCCATCGCAAAGCTGTAACAAAATAAAAGCGCCCCTCTCCGTCTCTTTTCCAGAGGGGAGACGGGCGCTTCTTTTATTGGAGGAAACGCGAATGATCTGCGATACCCTGCAGCATCTGGTACGGTACAGGGGACTGCACCCCAACTTGGATACCGCCATTGACTATCTGCTTACCCACGACCTTGCCGCCCTGCCGCTGGGGCGCACCGAGGTGGACGGCGACAAGGTGTTCATCAACCTGATGGACGCCACATTGCACCCGGATGCGGGCTACCACCCGGAGTACCACAAGCTTTATGCTGATTTACAGGTAGACCTTACCGGCAGCGAGGGCTGGGGCTACACCAATCTGCCCGGCGCGGAGATCGGGGAATTTACCGGGGACTGCGGCTTTCAGTCCAGCGCCAGTGTAGTGACCGGTGCACTGGGCGAGGGACGCTTTGTGCTGTTCTTCCCGGAGGAGCTGCATAAACCCGGCCTTGTACAGCACGGCTGTGTCAGCGTGCGCAAGGCCGTTGTCAAGATCAGAATGGAGGAGTAAGACCATGGATAAGGAAAAGCTGTTTGCACAGATCAAGGGTGGGCTGATCGTGTCCTGTCAGGCACTGGAGCACGAGCCGCTGTACACCAAGGAGGGCGGCGTGATGCCCCTGATGGCAAAAGCTGCCGCCATGAGCGGCGCTGTGGGCATCCGTGCCAACACCGTGCGGGACATTACCCAGATCAAGCAGGTGGTGGACCTGCCGGTCATCGGCATCATCAAAAAGGATTACCCCGGCACACCCATGTACATCACCGTCACCATGAAGGAAGTGGACGAACTGGTGGCCTGCGGGGTGGATATCCTTGCCGTGCAGGGCACCGGTGCGCTGCGCCCGGACGGCTCTACCTCCGCGCAGTTCATCCGCGCCATCAAGGCAAAGTACCCTGAGCAGCTGGTGATGGCTGATTGCGATAACTTTGAAAACGCCATGCTCTGCGCCGAAGCCGGTGCCGACTTTGTGGGCACTACCATGCGCGGCTACACCCCGGAGACCACCGGCATTGACGATATCGATTTTGACTTCATCCGCAAGCTGTCCGCAGAGTGCCCGGCAAAGATCATTGCCGAGGGTCACATCCACTACCCGGAGCAGGCGGTCAAGGCACTGGAAGCCGGTGCCTTTGCACTGGTGGTGGGCGGTGCCATTACCCGCCCGGCAGAGATCACCGCACGCTTTACCGGTGCCATCAACGCCGCAAAGAAATAACACAGGGGAGTGCCTGCTATGAAACACTATCTTGGTATTGACATCGGCGGCACAGCCGTCAAGCTGGGCATCGTGGACGAAGTCGGCGCGGTGCTGGCGAAAGCCGAAGAGAGCGTAAGTTTTGACGGCTACCGCACCCCCATCCTGACCACCGTGCTCAAAGCTGCACAGACATTTCTTGCTGACCGCAACATCCCGGCGGAAAGCCTTGCGGGTATCGGCGTGTCTGCCACCGGTCAAATCGACAGCCGCAAGGGCATCGTGGCGGGCACCTGCGGCAACCTGCCCAACTACATCGGTGCACCCATCAAGGCAGAGCTGGAAAAGACCTTTGGACTGCCGGTCACGGTAGCCAACGACGCCAACTGCATGACACTGGGCGAGGTGTGGGTCGGCGGCGCAAAGGGCTATACGGACGTCATCGGCGTGACGCTGGGCACCGGCGTGGGCGGCGGCATCCTGACCGGAGGCCGTCTGCTGGAAGGCGCGCGGGGTCTGGGCGGCGAGCTGGGACACTACCGCACCCACGCGCTGGACGGCGTGGATTGCACCTGCGGCGCAAAGGGCTGCTGGGAGCGCTACGCCGCCACCACCGCACTGGTGCGCGCCGCGCAGGAAAAGGACCCGGCATGGAAGGATGGCCGCGCCATCTTTGCCGCCGCTGAGGCGGGCAACGAGACCGTGCTGGCGCTGCTGGACGCATGGACGGACGAGATCGCGCAGGGGCTTGCAGGTATGGTGCATATCTTCAACCCGCAGCTGATCTTGATCGGCGGCGGCGTGTCTGCCCAGCAGAAGCTGCTTATCGAGCCTATCGCTGAAAAGGTGAAAGCATCCGTCATGCCCGCCTTTGCCGAGGGGCTGGAGATCCGTGCCGCGCAGCTGCACAATGACGCCGGGATGGTAGGCGCTGTGTACTACTTCCGGCAGACGATGGAAAAGGAGTGATTTGGTTATGAAAAAGCATATTCTCTGTCTGGGTGATTCCAACACCCACGGCTACTGCGCCGACCCCAACGACTGCGCCGACCACGGCATCCGCTTCAACGAGGACGAGCGCTGGACCTGCCGCCTGCAAAAGGCGCTGGGCGAGGAGTATCTGGTCACCGAGGAGGGGCTTTCCGGCCGCACTACCGTGTTCGTGGATCCGCTGCATGAGTCCATGGATGCACTGAGCGTGGCTTACGCCCTGCTCAAGAGCCACGAAGTCATCGACCTGCTCATCATCATGCTGGGCACGAACGACGTCAAGGAGCGCTTTGGTGCAAACGCTGCCTGCATCGGCGCGGGCATGGAGCGGCTGCTGCTCAAGGTCAAGAGCGTGGACTGCTGGGGCGGCAAGGCGCCTAACATTCTGGTGGTGGCACCGCCCTGCATCAAGGATGGCTTCCACGATGCCGTCATGGGCGCAGGCTGCGTGGAGAAATCCCGCGGGGTCGCCGAGCAGCTGCGCATCGTAGCGGAGCGGCAGGGCGTGCACTTTATGGACGCCGCCGAGTGCGAGTTCAACGAGGTGGACTTTATGCACCTGACCTGCAAGGGTCACGCCCGGCTGGCAGAGCTGCTGACCGCAGAGGTGCCGAAGCTTATCTGAGTAAAAAGATGTCAGAGCGATCCCGGAAGGTCTGCGGACTTTCCGGGATCGCATTTTCATACAGGCAGGGGAGAAAGCTCGATTTCCGGGACAGCATGGAAAAGGCGCGCGGTAAGAGCCGCTTTTTTCTGCCATACTGCCGCCTTTTTTGTTGACAAGGCACCGGCTTGCTATTATAATAGTGTAGTCAAAATGGCATTCCTGTGCGGCTTTGTGGCTGCGCGAAAGAAATACAGCTAATAACAAGGAGAGATTCTCAAATGGCACAAGAGATCAAGATGTCCGCTGCCGGTCTGAAGGCAATGCAGGAGGAACTGGAATACCTCAAAACCGTCCGCCGCAAGGAACTGGCTGAAGAGATCAAGGAAGCCCGCAGCCACGGCGACCTGTCTGAGAACAGCGAGTACGACGAGGCCAAGAATACGCAGGGTCTGGTGGAGAACCGCATCACCGAACTGGAGCAGACCATCAAGAACGCAGTTATAATCGACGAGAGCGAGCTGAGCGTGGATAACGTCTCCGTTGGTACCCACGTCACCATCCGCGAGACCGGCGAGGACGAAGCCGAGGAATACGATATCGTGGGCCGCACCGAAGCCGATGCCTTCAACGGCAAGATCAGCGATGAGAGCCCCGTGGGCCACGCCCTGATGGGCAAGGCTGTGGGCGAAAAGGTCGAAGTGCTGCTGCCCACCGGCCAGACCGTGGAGTACACTGTGCTGGCCATCACCCATTCTGCAAACTAAGTAGGAGTAACCATGGAAGAGCAAAAGAGAAACCCCGCTGCGGGTCTGTCCGAGAGCGAGCAGGTACAGGTGCGCCGCCAGAAGCTGGCCGACCTGCAGGCCGCCGGCAACGACCCCTTTACCCTGACCAAGTTCCCGCAGGACGCGTATTCTGCTGACCTGAAGGAAGAATTTAAGGAGCTGCCCAACGAGACCGACAGCGGCAAGCTGGTGGCACTGGCAGGCCGTATGATGTCCAAGCGCGTTATGGGCAAGGCAAGCTTTGCCCACCTGCGCGACGACAAGGGCGATATCCAGCTTTACGTCCGCCGCGACGAGCTGGGTGACGAGGCATACGCCGCCTTTAAAAAGCTGGACGTGGGCGACATCATCGGCGTGAAGGGCGAGGTGTTCCGCACCAAGACCGGCGAGCTGAGCGTGCGCGCCACTGAGCTGACCCTGCTGGCAAAGAGCCTGCGCCCCCTGCCCGAGAAGTTCCACGGCCTGACCGATACCGAGATGCGTTACCGTCAGCGCTATGTGGATCTGATCGCAAACCCGGAGGTGAAGGACACCTTCATCAAGCGTAGCCAGATCCTGAAGGAGATTCGCGCTTATCTGGACGAGAAGGGCTTTTTGGAGGTGGATACCCCCATCCTGACCCCGTTCGAGATCGGTGCTTCTGCCCGCCCCTTCTACACCCACCACAATAGCCTGAACATGGACATGGTGCTGCGCATCGAGACCGAGCTGTACCTCAAGCGCCTGATCGTGGGCGGCATGGATCGTGTGTACGAGGTAGGCCGCATCTTCCGCAACGAGGGCATGGACCCCAAGCATAACCCGGAGTTTACCTCCATTGAGCTGTATCAGGCCTTTACCGATTTCCATGGCATGATGGATCTGGTGGAGGAGCTGTACAAGCGCCTTGCCCTCAAGATCTGCGGCAGTCTGGTTATCCCGTATCAGGGCAAGCAGATCGATATGAGCCACTGGGAGCGCCTGACCATGGTGGAAGCCGTGAAGAAGTATTCCGGTGTGGACTTCAACGACTGGCAGACCGATGCAGATGCCATCGCCGCCGCCAAGGCACACAACGTGGAGCTGCCCGAGGTGCCCACCAAGGGCGCCATTCTGGCTGAGTTCTTCGACGCCTTTGTGGAGGACAAGCTGATCCAGCCCACCTTCATCTACGATTATCCTGTGGAGATCAGCCCGCTGGCCAAGCGCAAGCCGGATGACCCCGCTTTCACTGAACGTTTTGAGTATTTCATCGACTGCACCGAGTACGGCAACGCCTTCAGCGAGCTGAACGATCCCATCGACCAGAAGGGGCGCTTCGAGCGTCAGGTGGCCGAGCGCAAGGCTCTGGAGCCTGAGTGCAAGGCACAGGTGGACTACGACTACATCAACGCACTGGAGTACGGTCTGCCCCCCACGGGCGGTCTGGGCTTCGGCGTGGATCGTCTGGTGATGCTGCTCACCGATAGTGCCTCTATCCGTGATGTGCTGCTGTTCCCCACGATGAAGCCCATCGACCAGTGAACTACAAGGAAATCAACATAGAAACGAAAGATTTTACTTCTGATTTTCTTGCAAAAACTGTGTCATCCCCGTTTTGACATCAATTTGACAGCAAAATCCTGAAGAATCACGTCCCGTTATGAAGCGTGACGGATTTCAGATAAAAACGCACAAGGCTTGAACAAAGCTGTAAGAGCACTTCTTGGAACCATCCGAGAGGTGCTCTTTTCGTTTGCTCCTGCGGCCAACTTCTGTCAGACAGTCACAAAAAACGGAGGATAAAATTATGAAAACCGACTACAAGCCCATCAAACCCATGAAAGAAATTCCCGACCAGCTTCGCAAACTGCGCCGCCAATTCCTGCGCTACCAGCAAGCAGAAATCGTGTACAGCCTGTCCCATAAGAAGTTGCTGGAGCTTGCCAGCGATGCCGGGGCCATTTACCGCTTCGATAGCACTGTACTTATCAACCGAGAGATTTTTGATGCCTATTTGGAACGCTTCCATGAGCCTACAAGAAAAATAACCATGAAGGAGGTCGAGGACGAATGAGCGGCAGCGTATGGATGTTCTCCGACCAGATCGACGATGAAGATATGGACTTCATGCGGCATGAGTTTGTGACTTACAGCATGGCAAGCGATTATTATGGGCTGGGATTGAAACCTGTCACCCGGATGGCACATGAATGTGGGGCCATCTATAAGATTGGCCGGAAGATTTTGATTCGGAGAAGTATTTTTGAAGAATATCTGCGTCAGCAGAGGAAGATTTGAGGTGTGCGATGGAAAAGCTGAACACTAGATTGCATAATGAAAATAACGGGCTGGACTATGTGCTGGTCGGAGATTACTACTTTCCTACCTTGATTCTGGCAGAGGATTCTTGCCCTGTTGGTCGCTGGGGCAACATGTACAAACGGTATCTCAAAGAACATCATCCAGCACGGTATCAGGCTCTCCTGCTGTCTGGCAGGTTAAACACCTATCTGGCGGACACTGATGCACAAGCAGAGGAACAGCTGGAGTTGCTTACCCAGCAGATGGCTGAACGTGAGGGGGTGAACGAAGAATTGAAAGCCACAAATCAAATGGAATGGGCGCAGAGGATGAACAGCATCCAGAATCGAGCGGAAGAAGTTGTTCAAGCAGGGCTAATCTATAGATGATTTTAGAAGGGGCTGTTGTGTTTTGCAACATCCCCTTTTTTCATATGCCCTTTTCTGCTTGAAAAGTCTAAATAGTCTGCGTCAAAATTTGAATTCTTAAAAGAATGCTGGTGAATTTTATAGGATTTCAATAACAAATATTGTCAAAATAGCTAATTTGACATTTGATATTGTAGGATGCTGTTGTAAATGTTATAATAAACATATTAATTCCGCTTCTTAGAAAGGATGATTTGGCAATGTTATCAACAGAAAGTTTTCTGGAACTACTTCGCTTGTTACCAGACGATAAACGCAATAAGTTACTATCAAACTCAAAATTGAAGCAATACTCTATTGACGGATACAGAAATTTAAAATATGCTCCATTAAAAGTTCTTTCAGCGCACGCAGTAAAAAGTCATTTATTCTGTGAAACATTTTTGTCTTTAGTTGTTGATGAGTACAATTGTTTGACGCCCAAAGATGCGCAAACATTTTCTATAGAAGAATATCCTGGAATTCTCGCATATTATCTCAAATGTGGGCTGGATGTAGCTCCTATTGAAAAGCGATACAATGAACTAATTCGTGAAACAGAAAATGAAACAGTGCTTAACCCCATTGAAGAACAGGTAAAACATAATATGATTATGAAAAAATACTTGGGCTATGTTTTAAAACAGAATTTGTACTATTACAATTTTTATCCGGTATTTACAGTAGATAATGAAATTACTAAAATAGAATCGCCTGCAACAGAATTTCCGCAGAAAGGAAACATCAATCTGTCTTCTCAGTTGTATGCACAGCATAAGTGTTCAGATGTGTTTCGTGCAAATCAGGTTGCATTGATTGAATTTTCAGAAGAAGATTTAAGTGAAAACCGAAGAGGAGATCAGCTTAACCAAACAGAAAGGAAATTGGACGTTGACGATTTGTATAATCGCAATAGAATTCATCGTTTAAAAGATATTGATTTGTTTCCTGTTGTCCATCTGGCAACAAAATTGGATTTCTCAGGATCTGCAAATTTAATCTTGGAAGATAATATTCAAAATTCAGAAGATGTTTTTGTTGAAGAAGAAGGCTTACTGTATGGACCGTATAAAGTGGATGCAAATCATCAAATCAAAGTATTGAAATCCTCAAATGGGACGATTCAATGCTGGCGTCCCAAAATGTCTAAGACACTTGATGAGTGCTGCCTCCGATTCGATATTGATATTGGAAAGTATGTTCTACGTTCAAATTTGGAAATGTTTTACAGAGACGTTTTGAGCGAAGAAGAATTGTTGCAGAGTTTCGTTCGTACTTTAAAAGACAAAAGAGATTTAAACTCACCAGAAGCAGTTGTTGCTAACTATATGTCCAGTGTATTTGTTGGACTCGATTCTAATATCGCCGAAGAACGTAAGAAAAAAATTTCAAACTTCATTGAAAATTCAAGAAATGAATCTCATTATTCAAAGGAAATTGCCTCTGCGGTAGCTGGATTATTTGCTGAGTATGGAGATAATGATGATCTTCGTTCTGTATTAGAAAACGCTTTGGATGATCCTGAATTTTCCAGCAAAATTCAATCTTTGGATATTGTTCGAGATAAAGTTAAACGTGAACAAGATAAATTGTCCAAATTGGAAAAAGAAATTGAAGAAGCACAAAAAGGACTGGAAGATACAGAAAAGCAGAGAAAATCCGAGAGTGAAAACAAGGAACAACGAGACAAAATTAAGGCGTTAGAATTACAATTAGATAAGCATAAAACGGTCGAAAATCTAGACTTTGAAATCCAGTTCCGAGAGAGAACAAAAGAAGAACTTAACAAAAAAATTGAAGCGGCTGAAAGAAAATATAAAGACGTAGAGAGAAAATTAGAAAATGCAATTACAGAGAAAGTTCAAAGTGTACAAAGCCTAAATGGTATAACTGACATAGCATTTGATGGTGTCTTAACGGAGAAAATGTTACAGGCAGCATCTACATGGCGACACGAAAACGCGAGTGATGACTATAAAAAAATCACAGAAATTACAACGAGCGACTTGTGGAGCAAGGACAAGCTGAATGTAGTTGATTATGTGGTAAGTAACGTGAAATTTTATAGACCATCATATACTCGAAATGAAATAATTAACATCAGCGTTTGTGTGGCTCAAAACTTTCTAACAGTTTTTTCAGGAGAACCTGGAACCGGAAAAACATCGATTTGTAATATTTTTGCACACATTTTGGGCTTGACATTGCCCGAAGTGACTATGGATCAATCTGTGAAAAAAGAGTATTATACTGGTCGTTACGTGCCTGTTTCTGTTGAACGTGGATGGACATCTAAACGTGATTTTATTGGGTATTATAATCCGTTGTCAAAAGAGTTTGAATCCGCCAACAAGCAACTGTGTGACGGTTTGCGAATTTTAAATCAAGAAGGGGATTCATCTAAATATCCATTTATTATACTGCTTGATGAAGCAAACCTTAGTCCGGTGGAGTATTATTGGGCAGATTTTATGAATGCTTGCGATTCGGATAGTGCTACAAAATATCTTGAACTTGGAAAAGGCTTCGAATTGAAAGTTCCTCAAACGCTTAGATTTGTTGCAACGATAAACAATGATCACACTACGGAGATTTTGTCACCGCGTCTTTTGGACAGAGCCTTTATTATTAGTCTGCCTAGTGTAACGGTTGACACTGATTTTGTTGAAGTTGATTTTAGTTCTGTACCGTCGCAAACAATTACATGGAAGCAGTTTGTAGATGCTTTTGGATGCACAAATCCTGTCGCTTTTTCGGATAAAATAGCAGAGCTTTACAAGAAACTATATAATGCTTTTTGTTCTTTGAATATTAGAATTAGTCCTCGTACAGAAAAAGCGATTAGACTCTATTGGTCTGTCAGTCAAAATCTTTTCGATTCTGCTATGGATGGAACAGATCCATCGATTGTTGCGTTGGACTATGCATTTGCACAAAAGATGCTTCCGAAAATCAATGGCAGTGGTGATGATTATGGAAATTCTTTGAAGACGCTTGAACAGTTATTTAACGCAAATCATTTTGAAAAATGTGCTACCAAGGTAAAAGAAATTTATGAACGGGGAAAAATTTCAATGAATTATTATCAATATTTTTAAGAGGTCTTATAAATGTTTAGCGATGCTTTAACTCTTATAGGAAAATCTTATGGGCTTGACACTGAACAATCGCTTACCTTGCCATTGTATGAATGGAATGAAACGGAAAAAGATTTACAATATAGACACGATACTTTGTTAGGTGTTTATGCCGATTATTGTTATTCTGTTGAACTTCATCTGAACAATTTGCCCCCAATACAGAAAATATCAGTGTCTGTTAATGGATATGTGTGTGATATAAAAAATTTTCGTGATGGAATAATTGAATTTCATGAATCGCGCATTTTTTTGGACAGTTTTGGATTTGCCCAAGTAGACTTTGAATTTGAAACCGAAAATTCAGAAAAGTTAAACTGTAATACAACATATCTTCCAGTTCTTGTAATTGACTCAATTAATAATGAGTCTGTTCAAAGAATGGTAAAGACTATCTATGAAAAATCACCGTACTATTTGTTTAATAATCAACAACGTTCCCAAGATAACCGAACACTTGGAAAGTCGCCTATTCAAGATTTGAATGGACAAATTGAAGTACTTGGAAAAATTGTTACATCTTACAAGGAAAATTTTCGGTATTTCAAGACAAATGCGGCGTTTTCGCTGAACCGAATTGAGAACATAAAATCATACGAGAAGGTTAAGGACATCTCACTCAGAACCCTTCAATATATTGCACAACATCCAGAGCAATTACAAAAAAATTTTAATTCAACGGGCATCCGAGTTGGACGAGCAAATTACTTTCCGCAAAAAGCTCTTGTTGCAGAAAACGAGAATAATTATGATATATATGAAAATAAAATTATCATCGGTTTTTTGTTTTCAGTGTATCAAACGGTAACAGTTCTCTGCAAAAGTATTCAAGAACAAATTATACAATACACGCTGCCTTCGACTGCGACCGCTAATGGCTATACAAGTTCTGCCATTGTAATTCTGGATATCGGAAAGGAAAGATTAAAAAAATCTCAAAAAAAATTACAGGAACTGCGAACACAAATAGAAAATCTATATAATTGTTATCGACAGATTTTTCCGATTGAACCGATTCTCGTTCAGTCGGTTCCCATGCCATCGCCAATCTTCAGAGAAATAAAAGCATACCACATAATATATAATTTGATGATTGAATGGTTTATGTATGGCTCTTATAATTTTGAACGAGAAAATATTTTACTTCCACTCTTAAGAAGTCACAAAATCTATGAAATGTATGTGCTGATTCAGCTTTGTGATTTTGTTATTCAAGAAAGCTATATCATGGAAGAATCAAAGCATTTTCCATATTCAAATCTTGATGAAAAGAAGTGTACTCAAGATTTATCAATTGTTCCGAATACCTTTTATTTTGTTAACAAGCTGTCTAAAAAACATCTTACCATTTATTATGAGCCAGCTATTCAAGGGGCAAGTCATAAGGGAGAAAACAACATTGGCTTATATCGTAATAACAGTGTTTCCATCCGCTCTACGCGTACGACAGCTCGTCCATATCTACCGGACTATGTAATAAAAGTGCAGTCTGATGATAGTGAGATCTATTTTATTTTAGATGCGAAATTTTCAAGAAAGAATACTGTTCGTACTAGATATTTTCCGGAGCTTGCTTACAAATACCTGTTTTCTGTTTCAACTATTAATATGCAAGGGCAGAATGGGGGGCTGATTGTTCTAAACGGAAAAGCATCTGCCGATTCCGAAGAATCTGATGATATATTTAATTTCTATGATCATGAGTTGGATGATAACCCAATTTCACCGATGGCAAAAATTTTCACATTGACGGAAAGGACAGAAGAAGCTAAAGAACAACATCTCAGGCTGTTCCATTCGTTGCTGGGAAAGTATATTTAATAAATAGGAGATAAGTCAGACATGAAAGTTTCAGAACAATATTCATATGAAATAAAAAAGATATTAAATGACATTGATCAGCTCAAACATGGGAAAATTCATGAGCTTCAGAATGCGACCTGCTATCCGTCTATTTCTCGCCTTGGAGAGCAGCTTGAAATCGAAATCAATGAATTGATTTATGCATTAGATAACCAGTTACCAGGAAAAGTTCAGGAGCTTCGTAATCAAAAAGATTGTAGTGAACAGTGGTAACCAAATATGGTTGACCGTATTGTCAAAGAGATTAACATCTGCTTGGAAAATGACTGCTACATTTCAGCATTGGGAATGGCATTGACCCTGCCGGATATTTGTGGAAAAGCTAAATATCCCCAATGGAAAAAGCAGAATGTTGGGTTGCGGTATAAGAAATGGTACGATGAGTATATTGGATTCCGTGAAATCCCAAGTGGACCACATAGTGAAGATTTCTCGTATTTAAGTGGTGAGGTCGTTTACAGTCTGAGAAATTGCTTGCTGCATCAAGGAACTCCCAATATCGACAATAACAAAATCACAGAAAAGCGTTGCAAGATGGATTACTTTATTCTCGTGATTAACAAGGATGAACACATAACTTCATCTGAGTTCGCGTTAAACTACGATGGTGCTCGTTCGGATTGTGGAATGAAGGTGGACCTTTATAGCCTTTGCGGAAAATTAACGCGTGCAGCTTCCGATTACTATCACAGTAATAAAGAACTCTTCGATTTTTTTCAGTATCAGTTAATACAATAATACAGTCTCACCCAAGAGCGGCAAAGTTTCATTGCGAACTTTGCCGTTTTTCTTTTTGTCCGAAATTGTGAAATTTTCAAAACTGTATTCCAAAACGGTTCTGCGGATTCCTATTAGTGTAGGGGCTTTCAAAATCTTTTGTAAAACGGCTTTTCTCTAGTTCTATAAGTGGAAAATGAATAAAATCTATATTCTAAAATTAGTCAATTCAACAAAATTTTCAAAACTGTATTTCAAAATAGCCCTATAGATTCATATTGGTGTAAGAAGTTTTCCAAGCGAAATTTGAAAATTAGGTTGCCAAACACCAATTTTAGAATGCTATAGGTATAGGGACACGTTAGAATAGTGAATTTTCTTTGAACTTTCGCAAGACCCGGTTTAAAAACGCCCCTTTAAGTTTGTATAGGGTGTAGGGATTACTTTTAGAAATAGACCTGTTCACACTATTGAAAGACCTCGACTTCTTAGAAAACGACATCGTACCTTGAAAACAACATGATCGGCTGCAAGCCACTATGCTTTTTCGGAGAAGTGCTGTCATGACATGAACGCACCAAGAAGAAGCCATACGCTGGAGGAAATCGGGCAGGAACAGCTTGCGGGCAGACCGACACCGAAGAAGAACCGGGCAAGCTGGCAGAGAGGACTTCACAAGTCTTGTCTGTCAGGTTGTTCGGCGCAAGAGTGCAGAGATCGCAGATCTTTGCGCGGGTCAAGGGCGGCAGCCTTGCCCAGTGGATGTGATGCTGTGCGTCATATCCTACTGGGTATTATCTGGCGCACAGCAGGCGGCAGATTTGCAGCTTCGCTGCACCGCGTTGCCCCTATCCCGCGCACGGCGTCCTCTGCGTACCCCCAGAAAGGAGAGATGGTCGCTGAAACTGACCCGACACAATGGCCGCGCCGGAAAGCACGGCACTTACAATCCAAAGCACAATGACCGCAGTTTTGAAATCACCAACAGCGAACATATCGACCCGGAACGTGTCCAGCAAAATATCTATTGGGATTGCTACAACGGTATCCGTTCTGCTTTGCAGCCCAAAGATGTGGATAGTCTGGCTGACACCTTTGAAGAAGTCGAAAAGCTCTATTACAAACTCCACTACACGAACTTCACCGAAAAGCAGAACGAGCGCAACGCCAAAATCCGGCACACAGAACGAAACCGCTCCACCGAAGATTTGCTTGCCAGCAAGAAAACCTGCCCCGAAGAAAGCATCTATCAGCTTGGAACATTGGAAAGCCACGTTTCCCCGAAAGAACTTTTTCAAATCGCCACAGAATTTATGGATGAGTTCCACGAGCGCTTTGGCAAGCACGTTCACATTCTGGATTGGGCGTTACATCTGGATGAGGGAACGCCGCACATCCACGAACGGCATGTGTTCGATTGCGAGAACAAATACGGCGAAACCGCACCCCAGCAAGAAAAGGCGTTGGAAGCACTTGGCTTTGAACTACCAAAGCCGGACAAGCCCCTTGGCCGTTATAACAACCGCAAGATCACATTCGATGCAGCCTGCCGCACGATGCTATTCGAGATTGCCAAACGACACGGTCTGGAACTGGACGAAGTGCCGGAATACGGCGGACGGGCTTATCTGGAAAAGCAGGACTATATCATGGCAAAGCAAAAAGAACAACTTGCTCAACAGGAAAAAGCCGTACAGGAACAGACCGCTCAGCTTGAAAATTTGAAACAAGAGAATGAGAAAGCACATCATCAGCAGGTTCGCCGTACAACCTATCAGTCCCTAACACTTCTGAGCAACGATAAAAAAATTCAAAAGCAGGAAAAACAGTTAAGTGAACTTTCTCAGAAGATTGAAGATATCGAGAACTTGTTGGATGAGATTTCTACGGTTGCCTACGACAAAGCTGTGGCTGTTGTTTCAGGAAACGCTGTGAACGATGCTTTGAAAGCAAGCACAGAACAGGTCGATATATATTTGGACTGGCTGAAAGAGCCGGGACGAACGGCAAGCAAGGAAACAGTGGACTACACCACATACCAAATCATAACGCTACGAAAAAATATTGTTGCAGCGGTAAGCAGGCTTACCGCAAGATTGACAGCTGCCCTTATAAAGCCAGAAATCAAAAAGCCTGCTGTCGAGAAAATCAAAGAAAATGCTCGTCTGTCTGTTCTGCAAAAGTTACAGCAGCGACAGGAAGAAATCAAGCAGCGTGAGCAGACACGCACCAAACCGAAAAAGCGCAGTCATGGCATGGAACTGTAAAGGAGGAAAATCTTCAAGAACAATAATCTATTTCAAACGATAAAACAGACCATCACCACCCGGCAGGCCGCAGCAGCCTATGGCTTTCAGCCAAACCGTCGCAGCATGATTTGCTGTCCATTCCATGCAGACCGCAATCCCAGCATGAAAGTAGATTCCCGGTTTCACTGTTTTGGCTGTGGAGCGGATGGCGATGTGATCGACTTTGCCGCAAAACTGTTTCAGCTGTCCTTGCGGCAAGCGGCGGAAAAGCTGGCCTCAGATTTTGGGCTTTCTGCAACAGGCACTTTTCCACTGATACGCTATAAGCTCGTGGAAAAGCCATTGAACCAGAAAGAGCAATTCTACAAAATCCTGTGTGGCTATCGTTCTCTGCTGGCAGATTGGCGCATAACTTACGCGCCGCAGAATCCAGAAGATCCCCTGCATCCTTGCTTCATCGCAAGCATACACTACGCAGACCGTGTGCAGTATCTGCTGGACATTCTTTTGCAGGGAAGCTCGCATGAAAAACAACAACTACTCAACGGAAAGGAAGTGACCGCCCTTGGAGAAGCAATCGAACGATGCAAGGAAGCCGAAGAAGCAGCATAGCGCACCCGCCCGAAACTGGGTGGGCGACAACGGGAAAATTATTGAGCCATTATTTGCCGATTATTTTTTGAGCCTGCACCCCATGCGCTGCTTTCAAGGCAGGCTATTTACGGTGGATGGCATGATCGAGGATGAAGCCCCATTGAAAAAGGAAATCTATGAGCAGATTCGCTATTATGCCACCACCAGCGTAGCGCGGCGCATTGAACATATCATGCAGGCCATCAAGTTGGCCTGTGCATCCGAACCATCGGAGATTCAGACAGACCGCATCCATGTCCGAAACGGCACATACTTTGTGGACGGTCACTTTACCCCTGAAAAAGAATACTGCATGAACCGACTGCCCATCGCCTATGTGCCAGAAGCACCAGCACCGACACGCTGGCTGCAATTCTTGAACGAACTGCTATACGAAGAAGATGTTCCGGCCTTACAAGAATACATTGGCTATTGCCTGCTGCCTGTTACCAAAGCGCAGAAAATGCTGCTGATGGTCGGCAAGGGCGGTGAGGGAAAATCCAGAATCGGGCTGATTCTTCGAGAATTGTTCGGCAGCAGTATGTATACAGGCAGTCTGCAAAAAGTGGAAACCAACCGCTTCGCCCGTGCAGACTTGGAATACAAACTGCTTCTGGTAGACGATGACATGAAAACCGAGGCCCTGCCGCAGACGAACAATATTAAAACCCTTGTCACGCTGGAAGATAAAATCGACATTGAACGCAAGGGTCAGCAGAGTGTACAGGGAACATTGTATGTTCGGTTTGCCTGCTTCGGAAATGGCAGCTTACACGCACTCTATGACAAGTCCAACGGTTTCTATCGCCGCCAGCTGTTGCTCACCACTAAGGAAAAGCCCGTTGGCCGGGTGGATGATCCTTTTCTCATTGATAAGATGCGGAACGAAAAAGAGGGCATCCTACTTTGGGCATTGGAGGGGCTGCATCGGCTGATTCGGAACAACTATCGGTTTACCATCAGCGAACGCACCGCCGCGAATCTGAAAGAAGCGATGGAGCAGGGCAACAACATTCTGGGCTTCCTCAAATCTGAGGGCTACTTTGAAATTCGGCAGGGGGCCAAGTGCAAATCCACGGATTTCTATAAAGTCTATGAACGCTGGTGTCTGGATAATCTGGAAAAGCCACTGGCCGCATCCACCTTTATCCACCATCTGAAAGACAACCAGAAAAGTCTGGGCATCGTCTACGATGATAAGTGCATTGGCACAAATCGGGGCTTTCACAATGTAGACGTTGACCTGTTTTTACCCGTTGATGTTCCAAGTCCGTGGGATTAAAAAATAGAATCAACTTGAAAAAGCCCTGCTCGGCCTGCTCACAGTGTGCAATAGGTGCAGGATGAGCAGAGTGAGCAGGTGATTTTGAATTTATATCAAAAATAAAACATGGAGGTTTTGCTTATGGGTTACGCCCGAAAGGACGTTGAAAGAACAAAAATGAACGCGAAAAAGTTTGTCCGCTATCAGGAAGGGGCTGAAAAATACAGTCTTGGTCTGACAAAATTTCAGGAGTTAGCGAAGGAAGCTAAAGCCGTTTATAAAATCGACAAGGTGGCGTTGGTCAACTGCGAGATTTTCGAGCGGTATCTGGAAACTTTCCGCATTGCATAAAAATAGGCCGGAGGAAAATCCCCCGGCCCCAGACAGCCCACAGTGTTGCGCTGCAGAGCAGCTCGTGGGAGAAGTCACCTTTATTCTATGCAAAATCAGAGCTTTTCTTTCCAGTCATCCCGGAAGCCGTAATAATCCATTCGCACAAACGGATATTTTTCCGTCAGAGCAATGACGGCTTCCTTCATTTCCGCAAAGTTCTCAGCAGGCAGAAGCCTTCTCATGACGAGGAAGAATCCGAAGAAATGGGCATTATCTATTGTGCCATCTTCCCGGCGGATCAGCAACGCCTGTTCTTTCCTGTTGAGGGAAGGCTTTTGCTCAAAGAGACGATTGTAAATGCGGCTCCCGTGTGCGCAAAGATTGCGGATGATCGTCATGCTGTGCATATACTGCCCCAGAATTTCTGGGCCGCGATTCATAGTAAGCCCGAACCGATGGGCAATTGTTTCTTTGAGCGGACGTTCGGAAATGGAATACAGGAAAGAAATGTCGGAGATCGTCAGCAAATCAACGTAGGCCCAGAGCGGAATCTCTTGGTGCAGGTCGTTGATGAAGTGCTTTAAGTAGGCTTCGTGGGCCAGCCGCTGCCGCTTCTGCTGGTTGGCTTTGTCGACGATTTCCTTATGTTTTGCTTGATTGGAGAAATTTGCGACATCCAGATAACCCAGCGGCCCATACACTTTTGTAAATTCATAGGCATAGATGGACTTTATCTGTACCTCAATGGTTTCGATATGGTGCAGGATGATATGACGGAACTCATGGTCGAAATTGTAAATGTCTTCGATATTTTGGAACGTGGCAGACTTCGCAAAAACATCGTTCTTGCGGAGCGTCAGAGAATAGCCGCTGACACGGTAATAATTGTTCCGCAGCAGAAAATCCTTTGCTTCGGCTTCATCCTCGATGGTAAGGCCGCGTGAACGAAGAATCTCGATTTGTTCATCTATCGTTTTGAAGTCCTTGTCTGCCATGAAAAATCTCCTTTATAAGCAAAACGCCCCCAAGTGTGCATACGCTATGCGCAGAGGCCTGGGGGAGTTGTTACCATTATAATAGCAAATCAAGGACGAAATGTCAATGAGCAGAGTGTGAACTTTCGATTTTTCGTAAAAATTTTCAAGAAGGGCTTTTTACAGATTGACTTCCTGTCACACGGAAAGTATACTGGTACTGTGGAGGTATGAGAGCAGCTATGGCAAAGATGGGACGACCAAAATCCGAAAATGCAAAAAAGAAAACCTTGAGCATTCGGGTGGAGGATGCTCTGTATGAACGTATCTGCACTTATGCCGAACAACATCAACTGACTGTAACAGAAGTTGTCTTGCAGGGGCTGGACAAAGTTTTGTCCGACCTTGAATAGTATCAAGCCCTTCTTCTTTCGGGAAGGAGAATTGATATGGCAACGACACGAAAAGACCTGCGGGGGCGTACCCTGCGAAAAGGTGAGATGCAGCGCAGCTCCGATAAGCGATATGCGTATTCTTACACGGACCCGTTGGGGCGGCGCAAATACATCTACGCAAATGACCTTGTGACCCTTCGGGAGAAGGAAGCACGGCTCACCAAAGACCAGATGGACGGTCTGGATATTTACGTTGCAGGCAAAGCAACGGTCAACTTTGTGTTTGACCGCTACATGAGCCTAAAAACGAATCTACGCCAGACCACCCGGAGCAACTATCTTTATATGTATGACCGCTTTATCCGCGATACCTTCGGCAAGAAGAAAATTGCAGAGATTCGGTATTCGGATGTGCTGCAGTTCTACAATTACCTGTTGGATAAGCAGGGCTTGCAGACGAACACGCTCGAAAGCGTTCATACGCTGCTACATCCCACCTTTCAGCTGGCGGTTCGGGATGAGATCGTCCGCAAGAATCCCACAGATGGTGTGATGGCAGAAATCAAGAAAAGTTCCGAGCAGACCACTGGTGTGCGTCATGCCCTGACGATTCCGCAGCAGCGGGCGTTCATGGAACATATCGCCAATCACCCGGTCTTCTGCCACTGGTGGCCGTTGTTCACGGTACTGCTGGGAACAGGCTGCCGCATTGGTGAAGCGTTGGGCTTGCGCTGGGATGATCTGGACTATGAGCGGCGCACTATCAGTATCAATCACAGTCTGGTCTATTACCCGGTGGGCGAAAGCCGCAATTCGGTTCTGCACATCTCAAAGCCTAAAACGGAAGCAGGCGTTCGGACGATCCCTATGTTTGATACCGTGAAGGATGCCTTTGAAATGCTGCATGAAGAACAAAAAGAATCCGGCTGGAACGATGTGGAGATTGATGGTATGTCGGGCTTCATCTTCTGCAACCGCTTTGGTAATGTTCCGAATCCGCAGTCTGTGAACCGCGCTATCAAGCGCATCGTTGCAGACTATAATGCAGGTGAAGAAGTGGAAGCAAAGAAGCGGCACCGGGAGGCGGTTCTGTTGCCGGACTTTTCGGCACATCATCTGCGGCACACGTTCTGCACAAGGCTTTGCGAGAAAGAGACCAACCTGAAGGTCATCCAATCGGTCATGGGGCATAAGGATATTCAGACCACGATGGACATTTATGCCGAAGCGACTGAGGAGAAAAAACAGGAATCATTTGAGCGTTTGGCTGCTACACTGGATATTTTTTGATAGCAAAGAAGGGCTCTTACTGAGCGTTCTGTCTGACAGCAAAATTCTTCCAAGGACAGCAAATTGACAGCAAAACTACGAGAATGACGGCGAATCACGAAGGATTATG
The DNA here is from genome assembly GCF_003482185.1 of Faecalibacterium sp. OM04-11BH. Taxonomy (NCBI): domain Bacteria; kingdom Bacillati; phylum Bacillota; class Clostridia; order Eubacteriales; family Oscillospiraceae; genus Faecalibacterium; species Faecalibacterium sp. OM04-11BH. Next base: position 22,561 of record NZ_QULS01000016.1, on the reverse strand, counting down.
AATACCGGGAACGCAAGTGAAAACGCGATTGTGAAGCATCACGAAGCGTTGTAAGCAGATTTCGGAAAGTATCCCCACGATGAAGCCGATTGACCAGTAAATTTCCAATTTAAGCGAAACAAAGCCCGAAACTTCTTGATGGTACGAGAGGTTTCGGGTTTTTTCTTTTGATGAATTTCCAGTAAAAACTACACCATACGCCAATTTTACGCCAAACGATGTATGATTTTGTGCAGAGCAAAAAGAGCGTTGTTCCAGTTTGGCAGTAGAAACGGCTGTGTAGTAGGCGGGTGTAGACCTGCAAAGGGCTACATCAAAAAGTGGGTTCATGAATCTGCAAACGGACAGCCGGAACTTTCCACCGCAGAAGAAGTAAATGTGAAAAACATGGAGGCTTTCTTATGAACAAATTGCTTTCCTGCCGCTACAACATGGACACCAACCGGGTGGAAGCCCGGTTCGAGGGCGGCACCACCGTTGCCATCGACTGCATAGCCATTGAGGACGAGTACGGCAACACCCCGGCACAGCGGGCAGAGCTGGACTGGCTGCTGTACAATAAACCGCTAGAATACGCACAGCTCGTATTGGTCGGAGAAATCGAACACTACCTCTCCCTTGGCTGCGACCATGGCAGACTGGAAGATTAAGCCCCGATAAAGAACACGATGCCCACTGGCCTATGGCTTCTGCCATAAGTCGGTGGGCATCATTTTTCCTGATGCGTAAAAATGGTCTGGTTCATTTTGAACCGGACCAGCCAAAGTGCAGTTGTAATCAAAAGCTGCTACGGAAAAGCAGAACATCCAAAGAAAACAAACATATTCCGTAAAATAAAGTCCTTTCCTCTTTGAAAAGAAAGCAGTAGCATGATATAACGTTTTTGCTCCAGATGGCGAGAATGACTGCCACAACGGGCGGCAGAAGACTCAGGAGGCCATAGTTCATGATGTTCCTTCTTTCTTGGCGATTCACGTTTTGTTCATAGAATGACTTTCTTATCATGTCTGAAAACAGCCGATGCGTCAATCATTTTTTACGATTTTCAGCCACAAAAAGCCCCTTGGCTTCCTGTTACAGGAGCCAAGGGGCTTCTGGCAGCATCTTTTCAGCAAAACGTCCCCGAAGCGATGCTCTCGCACGCCTCAGGGGTGTTCTCAGTCGTAATCGTAACGACCTGAAGGTTCAGTGGACTTTTCAATCACTATGCCTTATGTAGTTTACTGCTCAATCTGCATCATCGGCAGGAGCCTGAGGGCAGACAGTTTGTAACGTTTTGGCCTGTTCCCCATCGTCTGCCGTGGGAGCCGCCGAACCTGCCTCATCGTCTACGCCCAGGACTTGTTTCAGGTTCACCAGCTGAGGAACACCGTCGACAAAGTACAGGAAACGCTCACCACGCTTGTTATAATTGAAGATTCGCAAATCACTGGAGAACCAGATTTCCTGGCCATTGATCTTTGGCAGAACAGGCTGGATTGATTCCCAGATTTCGCGGATATGATCATCATCTTCGCAGATCAAAACGATAATGGGCCTCTGCGGGAAACTGATCTCGTCCTTTTCGTGGTAAAGCTGATCCAAATTGTCAAACATGAGAGCAAAACGTTCGATTTTTTCACGCAACCATTGTTTTATGCTTTCGGCTTCAAAGTCTTCGGTGCGCCGGACAGGCTCTGCCACCATCGGGCAATCGTTTATGGTTACGGTCGCATAGAACCGGGCACCGGTATACTCCGTACCCTTCAGTTGAATGACGCAGCTTGTTTCGAAATTCTCACCAACTTCGTCCTTGTAGGTACGCAGCCAATAGATCAGCCATTGGTTCGTCGCCAGGATGCGTTTGACCGTGTTGCCGTCCTGGAAAATGTCAAACGCATTATAGCGGCCGCCTTTTTTGCCCAGTTCACGCAGCAGGGTGCTGCCGTTCTTTCCCAACGTAATGATTCGCATGACGGAGCAGCTGCTGCCATCCGTACTGCCGTCCTCATTCAGCGTCACAAAGCGGGTCAGGCTGATCAGCCCATACTCCGCCATTCTGTTTGTAATTGTAGTCAGTTTAGCCCGTGTGACACCACTTCGCCAACCGAACGATACATAACCCGCCTTTATCAGATCGACCAGCATCGTGCTTGTAACATAGCGAAGCTTTGCGATCCATTCAAGAAGGCTGATCTCGAACGGGCCAATGCCACCCAGAGAGCCCTTGTTCATTGCAGCGACCAGAGCAATGAGTGGCTTTGGAGAACTTGGGCTGCCGTCTGAAGCATCCGCAGCGCGCAGTACCGTTCTTGGATAGAAAATAAAGGAAGATTTCTCGGCATTTTTTACGCGTCCGAACTCGTTTGCTTCTCGGACCGGCTGTTTGGGCGCGTGCAGGATGGGAGTGTTTTCATCTGCCGGAACGCTCAATTGTGTACAGTTCTCCGGCAGGGGCGGTGCAGCAGCCGGCACAGAGGAAGCTTCTGTAGAGGGGGACTCCGCAGGAAGGGTACCGCCTCCGGAATACTGACTGTATTCTCGCGCGATCAGCGCGCACAGATCGTACCAAGACAATCGGTCGTCGTTCCAGCGCCCCATCCACTGAGGTGTCCAGATGATGGGCTTTTCTTCCCCTTCCAGTTTCCTGATCCGGAAGCCTTTTATGACGCTTTTCTTGTACGGCAGACTCACATCCGCAAAGCAGGCGGTCACATTCCTCACACGGGGGAACAGGATCTCTGCTGCATCCGACGGGAGGATACTGTCTTCGTGCAAAACCTGTCGCTTGTATTCCTCAGCAATGATCCCGGACAGCGTGTTCCAGCCCATGCCGGTGCCGACCCATTGATCGTGCATTTCTTTGGGCATATAGATATGGAGACTTTTCCGTTCTTTAATATGCACCAGATGAATGCCGGGAATCTGTTCCCCGGTGGCTCTTATCACAGCCGTGACCTCAGCCTCTGTCTTGTTCACGGAGGAATAGAACGTGCAGAGTGGCTTTTTGTCCGGAGCAGCAGCGATGCCTGCTGCTACGTCCGGTTGCTGTTTTTTAGGGGCAACGAGCAGGTACTTCTGCGTAACTGCCTGGCGGACGTCGCTCCATTGAACCTCAGTATACGACCAACGGGTGTGCATCCATGCCGGCATATGAACCATGATGCCGCCGCCAGGGCCGATCTTGACCTTCAGATCACTGACGACGACCCCGGTCTCCCGGAGGGTCACATCCGCCAGACAGCTGTTCTCCCGGTCAAAATCGTGCAGCGTCACCGAAACCGGCGGATCAAAACTTTCCTTTCGGTATGCTGCGGTGATCAGTTTTCTCGCCTCGGCCCATTCGATCTCCGCCGGGTAGGGCCATGTGGTCCCCATAACAGCAGGCATATGCACCTGGATGCCGCCGCCCATGCCAGGCCTGACCTTGAACCCGGAAATCACCGTGCCGGAGACGGAGAGTGTGATGTCTGCACAGCAGCCTCCCTGCGCATCGAAATCGTGAAACGAAATGCTGAGTTTATTCGTTGACGTCATGAATGATACCTCCGTTCTGGATGAGAAAACTAATGTTCTTGTGGTCCGTCATATTTCCTTGGATTTCATTAAAGGAGCACCTAAAAATCCAGATCCCTGTATAGTTGGTATATTCAATTTTTCGGTAAGAAGGAATACGTTCGATCGCCATCAGTGAGGAATCCATCGTGTAAAAGCGCTGCGCATCTTCGTCATTATCCGTAGGAATATCCAGAAACTCATATCTCCAACCCAACGGTTCAAACTGATCGGTCTCATAAGTATACCGCGCCCCGTAGGGAAAACGTCTCAGCGGTAGGAAGGCCATCTGGATATCATCGGTCAGCCTGTCACGCACCCAGACAAACCTGCCCGTGATTCCTGTATATCGCATATCCTGAACGACCAGTTCATGGTTCAGCCTTTTTATTTCGCCGGTGGAAGAAAGGACATAATACCCATCACTCTTATAATCTTCAAGGACACGACGGATTAAGTTGATCTGCGAACCCCGCAGGACTTTTTCCTCTGAGAAATCGGGATCCAGTAAGACCAGATGAGAACCAACTCCGACGGCAATTCCATTTTCCCGATAACAGGCGCATCGGACATTAGATGAGAATGTCTTCCGATTTAGCACATCGAAGGATTCAGTATCATACTCGACCAGTAAGTTCTCAATCGCGACTAAGACGCGTGTACCATCTGCACGATATTGGATGCAGTAGATCCCCCCGGCCCCCAAAGCACCGACATCCCGCAAACTTTGGAACCGCGAAGGGTCGAATTCCCGATCGCCGCCTTTGTGGGGGATGGTATCCTCAGAGGAATTTTTAAAAAAGGTTTGAAGTTTCCATGAATGTGTGTCCTCGTCAAACCGTGTCACGGAAAGCAGCTGTAGCAGATTGCTCCGGGCGAATTCTTGTCGCTGCGGATTCCATCTGGCGCATCTTGCCGGAACATCATAGGACAAACCGGAAGGAAGTTTCTGCCCATGAACATCGCACCAGATCAAAGGCTCCAGATCGAACGAAACATTCAACTCGTTTTCTTTTGAGAACTGAACGTAGCGAAAGCTTTTGCTCCGGCTGTCATTGCCGTAACTTTTCACCACGCTCTTTGTTGCGATCGAATAGCAGAAAACGATATTTTCGTACAGGATGGCCAACAGTTCTCCGCTGTGATCCAGCGCAAGGTCAACGACCGGACTGGACTGCAATTGGATCGTGTCGAGATAGGATTGCTCTGCAAGGCTGTAGATTTTCACAACGCCCGCCTCATCACCGCTGAACACATGCGCGTGGCTGTCGGCCGCAACAGCGCTGATCGGTGCTTCATGACCGTCTGTCAGAAAATTGGCCCGGTCGATCCATGCCCGGTCAAAGAGGCTGGGATAATAGGCATCCCTGTACCAGACCGTGAACACGCATTTATTCAACCAGCATTTCCGGAGATCAAGATCCGAGAAATCGCACCAGGCCAGAAGGCCCTTCCGGCCGATTTTCATAATGTTTATAAAGTTCGCAACAGCGTTCTGGGCAAGGTCGCCGTTTTTTGTTCTCCACAGGGAGAGCAATTGTTCGGCAACACTTTTTTCCGGTGCTGAGATCGTTGTCTTTCCCGGAAAGTTCCAGCCGTCTTCTGTCCGCACCGGTCGGGCATTTTCCTCCCGCAGGATATCTGAAACGAAACCGAGAATATCATTCGGATAGATAGTCTGCTGCAGAACAGGCTCCACGTCATCCAGGCGGTCAGGATCGTATGCAAATGCCTTCATCTCATTTGCAATATGGAATGCTGCAAAGTAGTCGCGGAAGCTCTGATGCAAAAATTCGTATCCTGCATCTGATTCATGCAGAAAATGCAGAGAATCCGTCGCAAGACCAACAAGGATCTCTGTATCAAAACGGCTTCTCCCACGGAGCAGCCTGCAGAGCGTATCTTTTTTGTACCAGGTGTATCGATCACAGTTCTTATCTATCTCGCCGATACTGCGCCAGATCTCGTCCTCGCTCAAATACAGTCTCTGTTTTTCCAACATTTTGAATGCAAGAGCAGGAAGCAGATATTCCAACAGCACAAGGTGGGCGGCCTGATCAAAATTATCTTCTTCCGCAGCACGGTACAACTGTGTCTGAAAGAAGTTGCTCAGGATCTTTCCGGCGGTGTCCGGATGCTCTTCCAGAACAATGCCCTTGATGTATTGGTATTTGGAACGGTGCTTTTCAACATCCGAGAACAAGGTCAGCATCAACGGCGTCCGGATGACCGCAAACACCTTCTCGTCCGTAACAGGCGGAAGGCCCATGTTGTGCAGGTATAACTCAATGGATTCCCTGTCCAACGCCTGCATCTCAAGCAAAACAACATTTCCCATCAGGCAATGCAGCAGGGAGGAGTCAAACCATCTTGAGGTCATGATGATCCGGATACCACTGTAGGCATTGATATAATCGGTGTTGAGCTTGTTTACGAAGGTCTTTACATAGTCCAGTGAAATTTCGTTGATGCCATCCAGCAGGAGAACAACATTGGGTACAGCGGTATAGGGCACGCTCATCAGATTTCTTAGAACACCCCACATGGACTGATTTCCTCCGCAGACAATGCGAGCCAGATATTGGTCCAGGGTCATACCGGCATCAATCTTGCTGAGCGGGACATAGATGGCGTTGATTCGTTTGCTCAACAGGTAATCACAGGTCTTCAGCAGGGAAACGGTTTTTCCCATGCCGCCTTCGCCGGTGATCAACAGGTGTTTATGAAGATTATCCTGTCCGTCGGTTTCGGAGAAGAACTTTACCAGAGAGACATCCTTCTTCTGATCATCCTTGTACAGGATATTGATCTCAGGGTTCTTGATGGCGGGGAACAGTTCGCTCCGGATCTCGTTCAATGCGTAGTTTCCGCTCTGCTCATACTGATGTTCATGGTAGAGCCGCAGGCTGGTCATCAGATACTCCGGCGTATCGATCGGCGGCAGATCCTTTTCGTCCCCGCTGCAAAGGAATCTCTTCAACTGCGTCAGGGGGACGCTCTCTGTGATCTCACGCGCAAAGGACGCGATGCCATCAGGACTTTCATCGATCCCTGACCCAAAACCGAGAACATCATGGCCGGCACAAAATGAGAACATATAGGCGCTTTGCCGGTTCGCGCTTTCACTCACATCGTCCAGACAGACCACTACGATGCTTTTCTCCCTTTGGATCGCCAGGTCGAATTCGTGAATACAATACGGCTTGTTGACATAGGTCTTGGAAAGAAAGGCAACAAAGACGATCGAGTCATCAATGGCAATGTCAATCGAAGAGTTGAATTTTTCTGCCGCGCGCAGTCTCTCTTTATCGATCCAGCAGGAAAAGTCCGCTGCAGAGATCAGACCCGCGATTTTTTCCACAAGTTCACGGTCATCATGTGAATAGGACAGGAACACATCGGCGTGTCCGGATGGTATATTTTCCATCATTCTTCACACCTCCATTTTGTATTTTGGCATCCTTTTCTCTGACGATCCGCCGCAGAGGATGCGAAACGGTGTGCTCTTCTTCCCGGTGCTTTCACCGGAGATCCAACCTTTTTCGCGCAGTGAGAGAAAAAGAAGCTTTCCTACTTTGCAAGTATAACATGGTGCAAAATCACTTGCAACAGGCAAGGGGGGAGATCTTGGCGCAAGGCAAGCCGATCACCCCTTATGGATCGGCCGCAGTCCAGAGAGGGGTACCGCGCACCCCGTTTCTTTGACCAACGCGCAAAATCATAAGGAGCACCCTCTTTAAGCTGCCAGCTCTTCTTCCAGAACGGCGTCAACGGAAACAAGCATCCGCAAATTCTCGTTGGACGGCTTCAGCACCGTACAGAACACTTCGGTGCCGGGACGCAGCCCGCTAAAGAAAGCAAAGGCCTCCTGCCCGTTTTCAAGTGCAAGGATCAACCCTTTCCAGCAAGTATCCCGAACCACGCCACGAGCTCCATCACGCACGTCATAGTTGTCATTGGAATCCCACATAAAAAGTACCTCCTCTTTTTTCGCATCGTGTTTTCTGTCTCTGATAAAATGGTATCATCACCGATTTCACGCAGACGAGGGGGAAAACTGTGTCCGGTGCAGTGCCAAACAAAAATCCGGCCAGTACGCCATCGTAAGAAGGCCTGCCGGCCGGATATCATACTTCCGGAGATGACCGCGTAAGTGTCTGCCCTTATGCAGCTGCCGTTCAGCTCTCCGGCTGGCCGACCGCTTCAAATTGAGCAGCCTGAGCTGTGTTGGCTTGGACGAGAAACACGCAACGATTTTCTTCTTCCACGCTGCTGCGGCAATCGGTGGCTTCGAATCCCAGGCCGTAGCAGGTCAGTTTGCCAGAGTCCACACCCGCTGCAACAACGCAATCCCGCACAGCCTTGGCCCTTGCCAGAGAAAGGCGTTTGGCCCCTTCGGTGGTGGAGCCATCCACCTTGGCCACACTCCCTGCGATCACATAAGACGATGACGAAGTCCGGATTTGCTCGGCAAGTTCGTTGATCACTGTGCTGGCTGCAGCCTCATCTGCGAACTCGACACTATCAGGGAGAAACGCAATCTGCTCATTTGTGATCTTCACAAATTCGATGCCACCGTCAGCGGCCATGGGAGAAACAGTGTGTCCGAACTCTGTGAGCGCCGGGCCGCTGATCACGTCGCTGTGGAAGGTCAGGGAAGCTTTGGCACGGTTAAAATATTCAGACCAGAAAGCTTTGATTGCTTCCGTCTGCTTCGCACTCAGGGTGGGCTGGCTGCCTGCCGTGTCACCGGCTCCGAACCATTCCACAGAAACCCCTTCCAGATCCGGGATCATGGCAGCCTCTTCCAGTCGATCAACGAGAGCCACAGGATCCTCGTTGACAATATTAATATCCTCCATCGGTAACGTGGCTGCGGTCGAGACACCGCTGTGAAGTATAATGAGCTGTTTATTCTCAGCTGTCCCGGCATTCAAGACTCTCGCAGCGAGACTGACAGATGTCAAGACATCGGTCTCCGGCACCTGCGCCCGGGCCTCCTTCACGATCTCCACAAAAGAGGCTTTCAGCTTGTTGTTTGCCTTATTTTGCTGTATCTCGTTGTTCTTTTTAACATTGAACTTGACCGGCCCATACACCTGCGGCTGTCCGTCCGTGATGATCAGTGCTGCACTGCCGCCGAAAGCCGTGTTTATGTTTTCAGTGAAATCTTCAGGATTTGTCAAAGCGGGGACGCCATCGCCCTGTTCCAACAGTAACACAGTGTCCGTTGGGGCGACAGTGGTACTGTCTCCGTAGGAAGGCACGGTGCTGCAGCCCACCATCAGGCCTGCGGCCAAAGCGGCAGCTGCAAGAACTGCGGTCAGTCGAAACATCTTTTTCATAAGGATTTTCCTTTCTTCTTATCATGTTGCAAAATCGGATATCAGGATGCCAGTGCTTCTTCCTGGGGTACTTCCTCGGCTGTTTCCTCCAGATGCAGCGCCGGCTGTGCTGGTACGGCATCTGCCTGGGGAGGGATCAGCATCTCTCGGATCTTCGCTTCATCACATGCAAAGGGATCTTCCAGTCCTGCACGGGTCAGTAGGGCCTTGGCCGCTTCGGCGCTTCCGAGTTCGTTGGTCAGGATAATTTTGACAGCCAGCTGAGCGCTTTTGGCTGCGCAGGCCAGGGATTGGAGCTTCACGCAGGCCAGGCGGTAGTCCGCTTCGTCCGCGTTGAAATTCGCCATCGCAAATTCCTTATGACGGATCGCATTGGCAGTCTCTGCCTGCAGATCAAGGAGTTCCAGACGTTCCGCCTCCAGCACAGCCAGACGGTCGTGATGGTTGCATTCCCAGCCAAGGCCAAAGGCGGCGGCGCTTGTGACCAGCGGGACCAGTGCTCGTGCAATCTGACCGATGAAGTACAGCGTCGCGTCACCGTCCACATCTGCGATGTTCATCTTGGCCGTGACGAAGCAAAAGACCAGGAACACGAGGTATGCACCCGCTGCCGCAGCCATGAGGAGACAGATCCGCCGTTTATTGGGGCGTTTATCGCTCTTCAACAGGTCGCTGTGATTCGCAAGGAGTGAACCGGCAAGCGCAGGGCTGACGTCGAGGACAAGTGCAAGAACCCCGCTGACCGCCCAGGCGAGCTCCACACGTTCGTCAAAAATGTTCTGCGCGTAGTACGCAATCGTCAGGGCATCAATCGCCATGAAGAGGATGGTCATCGGCAAAAGTGCATGATGGATCAGAGTGTCCAGCAAGCTGCTCTTCTGACGGCTATTTTTCTTGATGATTTCGATCTGCTGGACCGGGTTCTTTTCATTTCCAGTATACATATGCGTTTCCTCCATTCTTATTTTAGGCTTTCAGACGAACAATCGCAGCTTCGACGGCGTCGAGTTCATGCTGGATCATAGCTTCACTCGACTTCAGATTGTCGATTTGAAGGAGCAGATCGGACCGGAGATTCAAGGCGGTACGGTGGTGACTCTGCCGTGTTTCGACCAGCGAGGAGAGCATACTCTGGTACGCTTTCAATTTCACCATTTCCGTGAAACCTTCCGTCGTTGTCTCGTCCAGATCCAGAGACTTGATAGCTTCCTCTGCCTTTGCAAGCACATCTGAAAAATATTCTGGAGAGGAATAATCAGGATACGCTCCACAAGATGTATAATCGTCAGGATAGGCAAAGAGAAGGTGATGGATTATCGTGTGATGCTCAAAATCTGTCTCCACCTGTTCGCGCCCCTGGGCGGGCATCTGCGGCTTCTTCTTAAAAAGGCTCATGATACCACCTCCTCAATTCCGAGACGTTTGGCATAATCCGCTGCCGAAAAAACTGCAGTAAAGTGCGGGATTTCTTCATCCAGCACCTTGAACTTGCTGGCCTTGCCATAGCGGGTAAGCGCGGCGTTGGCCGTGCAATAGGCGGTGTTGATCTCGCCTTCTGCCGTCAGCAGTTCACTGCGGATGGAGGCGATCAGCTCACGCCGCTTTCCCTGCGCGGCAGCCCGGCGCGCGCCTGCTTCGCGAGCCGCGCGTCTCGCACCGGTAGTGGAACGCGGTGTGCTGTCGCCGTAGTCAGAGGCACGGGGCATTGCCTTGAATTCAGCGATCTTTGGGCCAAGGCTCTTGTTCAGCCATGCCACCTGCGCAGCTTCCAGCGTCTGGAGTTCACGGCGGACGTGCTCATAGTAACCGCCGCTCAGGGTGTTCTTTTCACCCTTCGTCCGGAAATCGGTTTTGTGCGTCAGCGAATCAGCAAGACCGCGCAAACGCATGCACCGATCCGCCTTCCAGATGGGCACCTCATGATACTTGCTTTTTCGATTGTTCGAATAGATCAGCATAGTCTCAGCTCCTTTTCTTTTGTTTTATCCGTTGGCCCTTCGGCTGAGACAGTTATACCATGTTTCCATATTTCAGACATTTCACAGAGAGGTCTTTCCTGAAAGTAACCTGCATTTTTCGTGAAAGAAGCCTTGCGGTCATGCTTTGCGGATGCTATACTGGTCAAAACGGTGCAAAATGCACCGGAAGTCATTCATTCGCAGAGGTTCTGGTTTGGAACATGGAGGAACAGTTATGATGACAAAGCCCTCTCTGAAAGAAGAATGCCGCCTGAAGGTAATGGATGAAAAATGCTTATCTGGCCCATTCCGGATCTCGCTGGGCGGCCTGTATGCACGAAAGACGCGGGACAGGATGACCACAGCTCTTGCAAAGCAGGCGGGACGGCCTGAAGAGAGAAATCCCGATAAAAAGAACAACCAGCACCGCATCCTGTGCGCATTACTGCCGGCGGAGTATCGCCTGATGCCCGACGGAACGGATCTCGCCAACCTGAAGGAAGCTTCCATCAGCCGTTTTTTATCTGCGCAGAGAATCCCAACACAGGAAAGCTCTACTCCGAACGGCAGTATGAGGCCGTGGGAAACAACCTGATCGATCTTGCCCGGAAAGCGGGGTTCAGGACCGGTGAGTTCACCTTGCTTCCTCACATCCGTGGGCAGCTGCAGATCATGCTGGCAGAGCTGACAGAAAACGAGCGAAGAGATTTTTCGGCAGACGCGATGATGCTGCTGGAACGGCTCAAGAATAAATCAAAAAAATACCCCGACCTGGCCAGCCACGCCGAGGGCCTGAAAAAACTGGGCACACTGGAGGAGCAGCTGGCTTACCTGACCGTGATCGCGCTCACCTGGTCCTGCTGGAGTTGGAATAACGACGCCCTGACGAAAGACCTCGCCTTCCTTCTTCTTACCCCCAAAAAGGAAGGCACAGAGATCCAGGCCGTTGAGGCATGGAAAGAAAAGCGGCTGGCAGAAGACAACGACCGCTCTGCCAAGCTGCTGGAGCAGTGCAGAGACGCGTTCAGACAGAAGGATTTCTTCACCTGCGGCAAAGCAGCAGAAGGCATTCTTGCGTTGCGGTTCGCGCCGGACCTTGTCCGGGGCGAAGCATATTACATGCTGTCTGTCTGCTACGCAGGACACGGGTACAAGAGATCCGGCACTCTGCTGAGTCCGAAGGAGCTGATGCTCCGCGCTTACAAATTCGGTTATGCCAGGGCGCGGGAGGTCCTGCTGAACAAATACGGGTTCGATGCAGCGCCGCTTCTTCTGCGTCCGCGTGCCAAAGCACTGCACGGAACAGCAAGAGTGGTCTCCAACTGCATCAACCAGTACACAAAAACCGTCTTGCAGTCTGCACCGGATACACTGCGGAAAGAAGCAGATGATGCATTGAAAAAGAAAGAAGCTGCAGAAAAGTGGGTGTACTGTGCACCCGAAAAAAAAGCCCTTCAGGATTCTGTGGACTTCAGACAGGAGACCCGCTACCTGTTGTTTGATGATGACCAGGAAAAGAATTTCCATGATCTGTTATGTCTTCTGGACCGGATCGCCGCTGTGGAGCGCAGCAATCCGGTCAGCCCGGAGCAGTCTACCCGGCACTGGAGCGGAACTGCGATCTATCTGCGAGCCTCGGAGGATCGTTATGCCGCGCTGGTCGATACAGCTATGAAGCGTCTTGGTCAGTTCGTTGTCAAGGTATTCCTCATCGACGATGAAAAATGGGCAGCACAGGCCCTCCTCACCCGGCATCCGATCTACGAGCTGATCCAGTGCGTGTCCGGCAAGGAACTGAAGCGCGGCCCGTTTGTCATCAATTTCACGGTGATCTGTGACAGGAATGCCGCGCTTGCCAGCCGCCTGCTGCGCGAAGCATACTGGCTCAGTACTTTTTCTTACCCCGGACTTACGGTAAAGTTCCATCTGCTGTCGCCCGTGGCGCAGGAGATCAAAAATACAATGCGGCTGGAGTTTCCCGCCATGTTTGAAGCACTTCCGGATGCCGACATGACTTCCCATGTGACGTTTCTGGCAGAGGATCTCACGCTTCCGGCGCTTTCAGATTATCGGCTCGCAGGATATGTTGACAAGATCGAAGCGATGCCGAACTCGTTCAATTATTATGTAATCGACGCAGGCGATGACATCTCAAGCCTCAACCTTGCAATCCGGCTGCGGGAGTGGAATGTGCGGAGTTGTGTCGCAGGGCGTACACCTCTTCAGAACGGCAGCCAACCGCGCATTGCCTTCTACTGCAAAGATCCGGACATCGCATATCTCGCGGAGAATATGGTCGTCCAGACCGTAGATCATGGTAGCAGTTGGTATAACAATTACAACCTGATTTCTTTCGGCCTTCTCACAGACAGCTACTCCTGGGATGCCATGGATGGCGGCTACTGGGAACGAGTGGCAGAATCCGTGCATCTGCAGTATTGCGGGATTGCCTGGAATGCAGCGGATGACGTAAAGAATGAAAATCTGGTGGACTACTATGCCAGAATGTACAACCGGGATTCCTCCATGGCTGCCGCCTTGTATCTGCCCTACCAGATGTTCCAGATCAGAACGGCCAGTGCAGAACACATTGTGTCTGATGCACCGCTCGGCACCGTCGGCTCAGAGGACGCAAACGCAAAGCTTGCCCATGACATGGGAGATCAGTTCCGTGAAGCCATCAGGGAAAACGGCAAAGTCCTTATCCCGGAGCTTGTCTGCATCGAACATGCACGCTGGATCCGGTGGGCTTATTCTCGCGGCTGGAGAGCCGCACCGCCGGAGCAGGTGCTCTTCTATATGGAAGAAGGAAATCCCAAGCAGCAGCTGTACATTGCGCGGCTCCACGGCTGCCTGTGCGCATCGCAGGAACTGGCCGTGCTGGCAGAGCAGATGAAACAGGCGCTGACGCCAGATGACGGAAAACAGCCCCACAAGAACGACTGGAAGCGCTTTGCTGCATCCCGGGAAAAAGACACCGTCAAGCTGAACAATACCGACCGTGCCACCACGATTGGCTGGATCTATACGCCGAAGGACTTTGCCGAGTTCGACCGCTCTCATGTTCTCGCAAGCGCGGAACTTATCGAAGCACGCTGGATCGAGCATGAACCTCCGGCCCCTGTGCAGGAGGCGCTGAACGGCATCTGACAGCCGGAAGGCTCCACCCTCTCCTTTGGAAAAGCAAAAGCAGGCCCCGCTTATGCACAGTGGTGGCCTGCTTTTCTCTGTTCGTGCGGCAGTGCGGGAAATCTGCGGGTTTCTGGCCGGGCCCGAAATACCGCTCTCCGGATGGCCGGATCCGTCAGACGACCCGATAGGTGTCCGAAAAATCCCGGCCGGAAATGACATAGAGATCCTCCGGATCCGTGATGTTGATATACCCGCCTGCGTCCACATTCCATTCTTCTCCCCACTGCACGATGTGGATGGCCTCCGAAAGAAACACAAAGCGCTGCGGACCGCCCATGGGCTTGTACAGATCAGGCTGACCCGGTATAGCCGTGTATTTTCTCCGGAACGTACTGTCGCCGATGATCCACTGATTAAGGTGGGCATGACAGTCGGCCACAGGGCTGCCTGACGCATCCGCCTTGGTGGCGATCCAGTCCGGATGGCCGGATGCGTCGGTTGAAACCACAACCTCTTTCTCTTTCACAGCCGCACCGCCGGCATCCACAGACCACGAAATGACCTGTTTCCCCGGCACGCCCGGACAGGCAAGGATGCGCGCAGTCTTTTCCGCTGTGCAGACCGGTGCGCCGCTATTCAGCAGCTCTTGGACATAGACCTTCAGATCGGTGATTTTTTTATATGCAGGCATTTTCCTTTTTCCCCTTTGTTATCGCAAAAAAGATCTGATCAGCACCCACAACATGATGATCACGATGCCGATCGGCATGACCGCGTTGATCCATGCCCAGGTGTTGTTGGCAATAGCTGCGGCGATGCACTGCCTGTAGCGCACGCAGCTTATAAGCACCAGCACCGCTCCTGCAGCCAGCCAACCGAGAAGAAACCGCTTGATGACAGTCCAGACGGTAACATCCTGATAATACATGACAAATTCCTCCTTCTTGCATTTACCATCTTCTGAAGCTCCTGGATAGGCTCAGGATCAGACATAGGATCTCCGCTACAACGGCCAGGATGATGATCGCCGATGCCAGCAATTCCGACACCCACATCGCGATCACAGCGGTGATGATATTGAAGTTGATGATCACAAAGATTGCCGCAGCAATGGAGATCGCTGACAGGATCAGGGTGGTTATTGTAACTGCGGAAATACCGGTGTCCGCGCCAAAGCCGCGTTCGGAACCAAAGATATCATTTTCATTTTTCATTTGCAATTCCTCCTTTTTCTCTGCTCTGGTTCCATTATAGCATGCCCTTATTTTCAGAGCTGCTCTTTTTGCACTGATTCTGAAAGTAAAAGCAGGATTTTCTTCAGGCCGGACAGTGAACCGGTATCAGGCGTGAAGTGCAGCTCTTGTCGGGGATGCTCCCTTTGATGACAGGAACCGTGCAGAAGGAACCAGATAGATGTACTCATTCGCAGCAGTCTTTACCGCAAACTGATCCGGAATCTGCCCCAGAAACCCCTGTCGCGGAAAAAGGTCGGCAGCACGGACTCTCAGCCGCTCCTGCGTTGCGATCGCCCAGTTGACTGTTTTGCGGGGAGTGAAGATCAGAGCCGGCGGCTTGCCGACATTCGGCACCGGGTAGCTGTAGAGATAGGTCCCCCATAAAGCCTGGGACAGTTCTTCTGTGACTGCCGGCTGATCATGCCCCGACAGCACAACATTGGAAAAACTCAGGGCCGCGCCTTCCGTGGATTCTTTTGCATTCCGGGAGATATAGATCAGTTCGATCCGTCCCTGCCGTTTCATACTGAACAAATAACGGAGAAGCACATCTTCCGGTACGAACTCCAGTTCATCCACGATCACACGGATCCGGTTGACCTTTTTCAGGGCGGCCGCCAGTTCTTCTTTCAGGTATTCGTTCATCAGGGCCTGTTCTGCGGATGTCGTATAGAGCGCCTGCAGTGGGATGCCCTTCTGTGTTCCGCTCTGAAGATCGTATTTGGTATCGGCGTCAGGATCTGCCACAGCGTCAAATACAGAACTGAGCTTCTCACAGATGCGCCGCAGACAGATGCCTGCCTCGTGGTTTGCCAGGATCACGTCAGTGACCATGTTGTTCAGCCCCAGTGTAAGCGCATATCCGGCGATTCGATCATCGTCTTCCAGAAGCAGTGCGGACAGTGCCGGCAGAGACACCGGATACTTCATGGCAACAATATTCAACGCTGCAGAGGCATATTGCAGGATCCGATCGATCATGGTGTGATATCCCAGCAGCTCCGCTGCACGATGGATAAAGTGAAGGAATTTCTCTTTTCCCAATCCATAGAAGGGCTGGTACTTCCGTTCAAGCGAATCCGAAATGGCGATCTGTTCCTCCGCTCCTGCGCACATCCCGCGGATCCGGCCAAACAGTTCCGGGTGGCACGACAGAAGGATCGTCGGCATATCCTTCCGGCATAGATATTCCAGAACCAGGTCGGTGATGAGTGACAGGTTCGAAGCAAGATATCCGGAAATCAGCAAATCTCCCTGGATCCGGTGGAAAAAGGTCGTATGGCTCACGCTGCCGGTCATAACGCCTCTGGTTTCATTCAGTCGGTCGCACTCGCGCAGGACCATTCCTTTGTTGCTCTCAAACATACTGCTCGTCTCCTTTGTTTATCAGTGATACCGCGGCATCCGGAAAAAGAACGGTGCCTCATTTTTCAGGCTGACGATTGCTTCGCCCAATCCCAGCGACAGGATATCGTTATCCTCAACTGTGTGGCCTTCCCGCTGCGTGTGGATATTGCTTTGCTGGCTTGAAAAAGACAGGTTCTGGTAGTTCGCACCGAACCGGTTCATCAAAAAGCAGCGCGTGTCATAGTCCGAATTGTGGAAAGCGACGATGTTCTGGAACGACGACAGGACACGCTTGGCTCCGATCTCTTCATAGATATCTGCCAAGCTGGAAAAATTCTGAAGTCCGCACAGGATCTTCACGCCCTGCGAACGTCCAAAATTCAACCCATCAGAGAAATGCGTCAATTTAGGCAGTAACAGCATTTCGTCCCAGATGAAATAGACGTTGTTTCTGGCTGTATTCCGGCCTCCCAGCGCATTGGCGAGCGCACTGTCCATCAGCAGGCCATACATGGGCGCAAGGGTCTTGCCGCGGCGGAGGTCATACTCAACGAATACAACCTTCCGGTCTGCAGCATCCACGACTTCCCGCATGGAAAACTCCCTGCCCGGATCATGCTTTGCAAAGGGGCCAATGAACAATTCCCGGAGGACTGTGCCGATGTAGCTGCTGACACCCTGCGTCTGGTTATTGGTACCGGCAATATAACTGATGCAGTTCCGGTAGTCCTTCATATAGTCCAGTTCAAAGACGGCCTTCAGTTCCGCATTCGTACTTGCCGTGACAAACCGGATGAACGCCTCATTGTTCAGCTTCTCCGGTTCCGACATCCAGTACCGGCGCATGAAATAGATCAGCAATCCGGCCACGATCTGCTCAGCCATGGCAGGGAAGATGGGCTGCGACTCGCTCTGCATCCCGGAAAAAAGCTGCTTTGCTTTTTCCAGCGCATCGGAATCCGAATCCGGCGTATACACCAACCGGTCATTGCTGGCGCGGGGCATGATCTCCGCAAAAAGATTGTGGCAGCCGGTCAGGCCAGCATACTCGCTGCCCGCACCGACCACAATGCAATCCTTCTTCGGGATGCGGTCGCCGAACTCCCGGTAATAATCGCCCTTGGTATCAAAGATGATGATCTTGTCGCCTTTTTCCTGGCTGACAAGGAGCTGCCTGGTGATCATGTTCAGCAGATTGGTTTTGCCGCCGCCCGGCTCCGCAAGGGTGAGGAACCCGTAGGACAGCATGTCTTTGCTGATCCCAATCCGTTTTCTGGTGGAGGGATCTTCAAACGTCACAAACGGATGCTGTGCCGCTTCGGCGGTCCATACCGGGACAGGTGTTTCCCGGATCGTCTGTCCGATCAGCGTTCTCGTATAAACTCCCGCATTCCGGTTCTGATTTGCCGCAGTGCTTTCCGCGAGGCGGTTTCCAAATTCGTATGCCATTATGATGCTCCTTTCTCACAGGTCCAGATCTCCACCCAGACCTACATCTTCGTCACAGCCTTCGCTGTTGCTCACGCCGACATCTGTGCCGGCATCCACGCCTGTGTTCACCGAGGTCTGCTCTGTCTGTTCATTCACGGCACCTGCAGAGGCCTGTTCTACCGGTCCGCCGGTATTCAAGTTGTCGTTCACAGCACCGATCTTGTTTTCTGCATTGTTTTCCATGGCTGCTTTGTACTCCTCCATCGCCGTCAGATAGCGTTCAGCCGCTTCACCGGATGTCCGCAGCGCTTCTTCCTTGCTTATGTTCGGGTCGTTCATGGCGTGCACATAGTACTCGTTGACCGCATTGCGAAGAAACTGGTCATATTCTTCGACTGTCATCGGTGTATATTGGAAACTCATATTCTGTTGCTCCTTTCCCGTGGATAACGACCTTGTCGTGACAGGCTGCAGAGCTTGCCGACTCTGTACCATTTCGTTCTTGACAGCCCGTTCTGTTCTGGCATCCACAGACTTGTGGGTGTCATAATACTGGTTCATCAGCACCTGGTTTAGGTCTTTTACAAAGTCCGGATTCTGAAAACGCTGGATCGCTTCCGCCTCCATCACGGAATAGCCATTCGCCTGCAGCGTTTTTTCGTAGGCCTCAAACGATGGTTCCATGCCGTACTTTGCTGTGAGTTCCTGCACGATGCGGCTTGCTTCCTCTTCTGACCACCGGAAAGCATCCCGTTCTGTGGCCTGAAAGTAATAGATGTAGTAGCCGTTGGATGTTTCGCCTGTAAGGTACTGGCTTCCAAAGTCCAGATTGTTTCCCTGCTGGACCATACTTATCGTGAAGTCGTTGGCGCGATATTCTGCCGCAAGCTGTGGATCCGCATTCCGGATCGTGCCGTCAATGATCTGGTCCTGATAGCAGTGCACATTCTCGTGGAGCACTGTGACCAGGCTCTGGATATTGTAGTCATTGATCGTATGCTGCAGCGTTTTGCCCTGATACGTCGCCGTCTGGGTTCCGTTCACCGCCAGATCACGGTTCACGGAAATGACGCCTTTTTCAGCATAGCCGTCGGTCCTGGACGGCATATTTTCAAACTGAACCCTCGGACTTCCCGCCTCGCCTCTCGCTGCGGCGTCCCGGTTTACGGTTTCTTGCAGCAGATCCAGCTTCTGGCTTTCGCTGAGGCTGCGGTATACGCTCTCGCGGTACATCGCATAAAGGTTCCCATCGCTCAGGTTCCCGTACTGGGTCGGATGCGCTCCATAGTCGCTCACCTGGATCACCTCCGCGTCCGCCAGATCCGGCGTTCTGCCTTGTCGCGGTCACCGGTCAGATACTCCGCAAGCACCTCCATTGCTCCGAGAAAATCCGGGCTGTGCCAGAGTGCCAGGAGCATGGGAACGGAGTATCCGTCGATGCTGATCTCTGTCAACGGTTCTCCGGCTGCCCACTGCTCCAGATTCTTCTGCAGTAGATCCGGGCAGTGCTGCACCGCCTCCTGTGCCTGCTTTTTTGCGGCGTCCTCGCTCAGAAAATATTCCCGGCTGATCCGCGCAGCCAGCTTTGCCTGTAATTCTGCGGTCATTGTTCTGTTCTCCTTTCGGGTTTGTTTCTGGCATCATCATACCGTATCCGCTTCTTTCAGCCGCTTCTTATTCTGTGTTTTTGTGAAGGTTCCTGAAAGAAAGCATGAAACTGGCATAACGAAAAAAGCGTCCGCTCATTCTCAGGCAAATGAGTGGACACTTCATATTTTTATAATAGAACGACCCTGCAGGATTTTTCAGACGGCGCATTCACATTTTCAGAAGTCCGTGGTATTATAAATGTATCCCGGCTGATTTTATGAGTGCGAACGTGCCGACGGTTCTGCCGGTGCATTGCAGGGAATGCAGGAGGAGATCAGATGAAGTACATCAAGCTGTTTATCGCGTCTTCCATCATCGAATTCGCGCAGGAGCGGGCAAGCCTGAGCGATTTCATCCGCTCGCTGAACGATATTTACGTCCCACGCGGCATCTATTTTCAACTCACCATCTGCGAGGACCTTTCCAATGCGGTGGCAAAGGACCGGAAGCAGGCAGAGTACAACCAGACCATCCGGGAAGCACAGTATTTCTATATCCTCTTCGGCAGAGGCTCTGACCGGGCAGACGATGCCATCTACACGATCGAGGAATTTGATACGGCACTGGATCAGTTCCGAAAAGCCGGTGCTCCTAAGATTTACACCTACTTCCGGCAGCTGCCAGAGGGGGAATCTGCCAGCAAGAACATCCGTGATTTCATGAACCGTCTGGATCAGGAGATCGGGCATTATTATTCCACCTTCGGCAATGTGGACACGCTCAAACTGAATATGCTGCTGGAACTGACCCGCGATCAGACCGTAGGCGGCACAGTGAAGGTCGAGGACGGCATGGCATCCCTGGACGGCCACAAGATGTTCTCCGTGGCAGACATCCCGCTTTACAGTAAAAATGAGACGGTCCAGAAGCTTCTGGCACAGAAGGCCCAGCTGGAAGACGAGATGGGCAAACTGGCACTGGAGTATGCAAAGAACCCAGCGGGAGATGCCATGCAGCGCCTGCTGGCAAACAGTGAGCAGCGGAACAAAATTGCAGAGCAGCTCCACACGCTGGAAATGGATGTCCTGCAGCTGTTCCGTCAGTCCACGGAAAAACGCCAGCTGGGTCAGTCCTTGAACTGGCGCGAGCGGGACGCCCTGCAGATGATCGACATGGGCAACTACGAGGCTGCCAGAACTCTGCTGGAAGATCAGACGTGGAAAAAGGAGATACGCCAGGCGGAGGAAATCATTGAAATCAAAAAAGATGCGATCCTAGAATATATCTCCGGTCAGAAAACGCTGATCGACACCTATAAGGCCGAGGGCAACACGGCGGAGAATGCTCGAAAGGTCATCGCAGTCTATGAGGACATCACCGCATTGGCAACGAAACACCAGATAGAGCCAGACGTGCTGTATGAGTACGCTTCCTTTCTGAGGGGCCAGTGCCAATATCAGAAATCTCTTGAGATCGCGCAGCGGCTGGAGCACTGGTATGCGCTGGAGCCGGATACCAGCGCAGTACAGCGGGCAACACTGAGTAACCTGATGGGGTTGGATTATTCCGCGCAGAACGATTTTACGGCAGCAGAGAATCAGTATCGGAAAGCCCTAGAGATTCGCCGAAAATTAGCCCAAATGAATCCGGATGACTATCTGCCTGATCTAGCACTAATCTGCAATAATCTGGCAATCCTTCTCGGTAGTACCAACGCTTTCAAGGATGCTGAAAAACTATATCGGGAGGCTTTAAAGATTTACCGTAACCTCTCCGAGGAAGATCCCGATGCCTATCTGCCTGTTCTGGCAACAAACTGTAACAATCTGGCAGTTCTTTACTGTAATACTGGCTCTTTTAAGGAGGCAGAAGAACTGTATCGGGAGGCTTTGAAAAGCCGCCGAGAGCTAACCGAGGAAAATCCCGATACCTATCTGCCCAGTCTGGCAGGCAGCTGCAATGATCTGGCAGGCCTTCTCTATGATACCGGCTCTTTCAAGGAGGCGGAAGAGCTACACCGGGAGTCTTTGAAGATTCGCAGAGAACTTGCCGAGAAAAATCCCGATGCCTATCTGCCCAGTCTGGCAGCGAGCTGCAACAATCTGGCAGCCATTCTCCGCGATACCGGCTCTTTCAAGGAGGCGAAAAAACTATATCGAGAGGCTTTAAAGATTCGCCGAGAGCTGGCTGAAAAAAGTCCCGATGCCTATCTGCCTGATCTGGCAATCAGCTGCAGCGGTCTGGCAATCCTTCTCCGCAATACTGGCTCTTTCAAGGAGGCGAAAAAACTATATCGAGAGGCTTTAAAGATTCGCCGAGAGCTGGCTGAAAAAAGTCCCGATGCCTATCTGCCTGATCTGGCAATCAGCTGCAGCGGTCTGGCAATCCTTCTCCGCAATACTGGCTCTTTCAAGGAGGCAGAAGAACTGCATCGGGAAGCATTGAGGATTCGCAGAGAACTCGCCGAGAAGAATCCCGATGCTTATCTCCTAGTCCTAGCAAACAGTTGCAGCAATCTAGCAGTCCTTCTCTGTGATACCAACTCTTTCAAGGAGGCTGAAAAGCTGTATCGGGAGGCTTTGAAGATTTATCGAGACCTTTCCGAGAAGAATCCCGATGCTTATCTACCTGCTCTGGCAAGGGGCTGCAGCAATCTGGCATGCCTTCTTTATAATACCAACTCTTTTAAGGAGGCAGAAGAATTGTATCGGGAGGCTTTGAAAATTCGCAGAGAACTCGCCGAGAAATCTCCCGATGCCTATCTGCCTGATCTGGCAATCAGCTGCAACAATCTGGCATACCTTCTCAGTGATACCGGTTCTTCCAAGGAGGCGGAAGAACTGTATCGGGAGGCTTTGAAAAGCCGCAGAGAACTCGCCGAGAAAAATCCCGATGTTTATCTACCTGCGCTGGCAAGGGGCTGCAACAATCTGGCAGCCCTTCTCCGCGATACCGGCTCTTTCAGGGAGGCGGAAGAACTGCATCGAGA
>NZ_QULS01000015.1:0-69862 GCF_003482185.1 Faecalibacterium sp. OM04-11BH | reverse complement strand
CCATGCAAGCGCTCTCCCAGCTGAGCTAAACCCCCAGATGTTTGGCTTTGTGCCTGACGACATGGGTTATTATACCAGCCGGAGGGGCGCTTGTCAACGGTTTTTTTACAAAAATCTCTTCTCTTTTTTCAGCGGTGCAGTGTGCCCGAAATCTTTTGACGCAGCTGCGTTTTTCCCGGGGCTGCTCTGCTGCAAACTACTGCCGCATCACCTATCCCATTTGTCGCACAGAGCGTTGATCTGGTCGGCAAATTTTGCCAGATCTTTATTTGCACCGCCCTCGTTGTGCTCGATGACCCGCAGCAGGCGCTTACCGGCGCTGAGCAGCCGCTGGAACACGGTAGCGGCGCGGTTTGTACCCTCGCCAGTTCTCTGCTCCACGCGGACCTTTGTGCCCTCTTGCAGGCAGACTGCACCCTCGGCACCGATGGCCCACTGTGCACCATTGTAGGGCGCACAGGCGGTAAAGCCCTGCTCGGTCAGGGTGTCCACAAAGCGGTTTTCCACCTCGTCCTCGCCGTGGATCACGAACACCCGCCGGGGCTTTTCCGTAAAGGCGTTCACCCAGCGCAGCAGACCGTCCTTGTCGGCGTGGCCGGACATGCCGGTCAGCTGGCAGATCTCGGCCTTTACCTCGATGGGCTCACCGAACAGCTTGACCAAATCCGTTCCTTCAATGAGAGTGCGTCCCAAGGTGCCCACCGCCTGAAAGCCCACGAAAAGGATGGTGCATTCCGGCCGCCACAAGTTGTGTTTGAGGTGGTGGCGGATGCGCCCGGCTTCGCACATTCCGCTGGCGGACAGAATGACCTTGGGCGTGCGGTCGGTGTTGATCATGCGGGAGTCGTCGCTGGTCACGCTGATGCGCAGCCCCGGCACGTTGATGGGGTCGATGCCCTTTTCCAGCAACGCGCGGGTCTGGGCGTCAAAGCAGTCGGGGTCTGTATCCCGGAAGATGCGGGTGGCCTCGGTGGCAAGCGGGCTGTCGATGTAGACCGGGAAGTTGCCGTGTCCTTTGACAAGGCCTTTTTCCTTGATCTCCCGCAAAAAATACAGCATTTCCTGCGTGCGGCCCACCGCAAAGCTGGGCACCACCACGTTGCCGCCCCGGTCAAAGGTGCGCTGCAAGATTTTTGCCAGCTCTGCCACATAGTCCGGCCGGGGGTCGTGGTTGCGGTCGCCGTAGGTGGACTCCATGAATACATAGTCCGCCTGTTGGATATAGGTAGGATCTTTTATGATGGGCTGCTCCAGATTGCCGATATCGCCAGAGAACACCAGCTTTGTGGTGGTGCTGCCCTCGGTGATCCACAGCTCGATGCTGGCAGAGCCCAGCAGGTGCCCCACGTCCACGAACCGTGCTTCGATGCCCGGGGCAAGCTTAATGCGCTTGCCGTACTCCACACCCAAGAACAGGCGGCAGGCGGCTTCAGCGTCCTGTATGGTGTACATGGGCTCCACCGGCTCTGCGCCGGAGCGCTTGCCCTTGCGGTTTTTCCACTCGGCTTCAAATTCCTGAATATGCGCCGAGTCCCGCAGCATAATGCCGCACAGCTCCACCGTAGGGATGGTGGCGTAGATCCTGCCCCGGAAGCCGTTGTGCGCCAGCAGCGGCAAAAGGCCGGTATGGTCGATATGGGCATGGGTGATGAGCACAAAGTCGATCTCGCCGGGGGCTACGGGCAGGGGCTGGTTTTCGTACACATTTTTACCCTGCTCCATGCCGTAGTCGATGAGAAACCGCTGCCCTGCCGCTTCCAGCATGGTGCAGCTGCCGGTCACCTCATGGTTCGCGCCTAAAAATGTCAGCTTCAATGCAAAACACCTCCGGTTCGTTTTATGGCTTTAGTATAGCATATTTTTAAGGTACACGCCGCACAAATCTGCGGAAAGTTTACGGGCATAATGCTGAATTGCAGAAAAAATTTTTATACAATCTTGACAAACCACCCTGTTCTGTTATAAACTTAGGTTTGTATGACGTTCGTTCGTATTTTATAAGTCTTTTTAAATAGAGAGGTAGAAATTTATGGTTCGTAACGATTTGCGCAACGTTGCCATTATCGCTCACGTTGACCACGGCAAGACCACCCTGGTGGATGCCCTGCTGCGTCAGAGCGGCGCTTTCCGCGACAATCAGGCCGTGGCCGAGCGCGTGATGGACAGCGGCGATATCGAGCGTGAGCGCGGCATCACCATTCTGGCAAAGAACTGCTCCTGCACCTACAAGGGTGTTAAGATCAACATCGTCGACACCCCGGGCCACGCCGACTTTGGCGGCGAGGTGGAGCGCGTGCTGAAGATGGTCAACGGCGTGCTGCTGCTGGTGGACGCCGCCGAGGGCTGTATGCCCCAGACCCGCTTTGTGCTGCAGAAGGCTTTGCAGCAGAACCTGAGCCTGGTGGTGGCTATCAACAAGATCGACCGCCCTGACGCCCGCATCAAGGAAGTCATCGACGAGGTGCTGTACCTGCTGATGGACCTGGGCGCTACCGACGAACAGCTGGAGTGCCCCATCCTGTTCTGCTGTGGCCGTGACGGCACCGCCAGCCTGGACCCGGATGTGCCGGGCACCGACCTGATTCCCCTGTTCGACACCCTGCTGAGCACCATCAAGCCGCCCGAGGGCGACCCTGAGGCTCCCTTCCAGATGCTGGTGTCCTCTGTGGACTACAACGACTTCGTGGGCCGCATCGGCATCGGCCGCATCCAGAACGGTGTTGCCAAGGTGGGCGAGGAAGTGGTCGTGTGCGACTGGCACAACCCCGACCTGAAGATGCGCGGCCGTCTGACCAAGCTGTACGACTTCCAGGCCAACGGCCGTCAGCCGTGCGACAACATCACCGCAGGTGATATCGTGGCATTCTCCGGTCTGCCGGACGTGACCATCGGCAACACCCTGTGCAGCCCCTCCAACGTGGAGCCGCTGCCCTTCGTCAAGATCAACGACCCCACCGTGGAGATGACCTTCTCGGTCAACGACAGCCCGCTGGCCGGCCGTGAGGGCAAGTTCGTCACCAGCCGTCAGATCCGCGACCGTCTGCAGAAGGAACTGCTGAAGGACGTGGCCCTGAAGGTGGAGGACTCCGCCACCACTGATTCCTTCCGTGTCATGGGCCGTGGTGAGATGCACCTGTCCATCCTCATCGAGACCATGCGCCGTGAAGGCTATGAGCTGCAGGTCTCTCCCCCGCACGTTCTGACCAAGGTGATCGACGGCAAGACTTACGAGCCCATGGAGCATGTCGTCATCGACGTGCCCACCCAGTATCAGGGTGCCGTCATGACCGGTCTGGGCCAGCGCAAGGCCATCCTGCAGCAGATGGAGTCCCTGGGCTCTGACCGTGTGCGTCTGGAGTTCCGGATGCCCAGCCGCGGCCTGTTCGGCTACCGCAACCAGTTCCTGACCGATACCCACGGCGAGGGCATCATCAACCAGATCTTTGACGGCTACGACGTCTGGGCTGGCATGATCGCCAACCGCTCCACCGGTTCTCTGGTCAGCTTTGAGACCGGCGAGGCCGTCACCTACGGCCTGTTCAACGCTCAGCAGCGCGGCACCCTGCTGGTGGGCCCCGGCGAGAAGGTGTACGAGGGCATGGTCATCGGCTACACCGCTTCCGGCGAGGATGTGGACGTGAACGTCTGCAAGACCAAGCACCTGACCAACACCCGTTCTTCCGGCTCCGACGACGCTCTGCGCCTGATCCCCATCAGCAAGCTGAGCCTGGAGGGCTGCCTGGAGTTTCTGGCACAGGACGAGCTGCTGGAGGTCACCCCGGAGAACCTGCGTATCCGCAAGCAGATCCTGAACCATGAGCAGCGCATGAAGGCCAAGAGCAAGCTGAAGTAATCTCAAAAAAGCATCCTTATTATAGCGGCGCAGAAGCACCTACGGGCGTTTTTGCGCTGCTTTTTTCATGGCTGACAAATTCCTCAGCATTTTTTGCAAAAAGGGCTTGCAAAAGTGCGGTGACTGCGGTATAATATTTCTCGCAGTCACTGATATGCCTCTTTAGCTCAGTCGGTTAGAGCACCTGACTGTTAATCAGGGTGTCGCCTGTTCGAGTCAGGCAAGAGGCGCCAGCAAGCGATGGATATTCTTCCATCGCTTTTTTGTTTATCTGCATCTTTTTCGCCCTTTCTTTACGGTTCTTAAAAAATATCGCCTTGAAGAACCCTAGTGGTTGTGGTATACTTTTATAAGTTTATAGGCGTGGAAAAGGTACTGTGCAGGCTGCACAGTCTTTTCTGCCCACAGACAGGCGCTCCCCGGTCAGAAGACTGCCGTGCAGGAGCGCAGTTTTTTCGTTGGTCAAATCAGCAGGCCGGCCGGTAGCTTTGTGCGGCAAACACGGGGCGGCAGGGCAGCTTGGTGTCGTTTGAATAAATCTTGAGAGTAAAAGGAAACATCTATGCGTTATACCTACGTCCGGCAGCACGATACCACCGACTGTGCGGCTGCCTGTCTGGCCATGGTGTGCCTGCACTACAAAAAGGAAGTTACCATCACCCGCCTGCGGGATATGATGGGCACCGACCTGAAAGGCACCAACCTTGTCGGCCTGCAAAAAGCCGCCAATGAACTTGGTTTTACCACCGCCGCAGTCCGCGTGGACCGCGAAAACTTTCTGAGTGATTTCTCACTTCCCTGTATTGCGCAGGTCATTACCGATCAGGGCTTGGCGCACTTTGTTGTGGTGTTCAAAAAGACCACCATCAAGGACGAGGGCGCGCGCCGCAAGCACATGCTGCAGGACGCCGAAGCCCGCAAGGAAAACGAGGAAAAAGGCAAAAAGCATAAGTGCAAGGATTACGTCATCATCGGCGACCCCGGCACGGAGCTGAAAAAGATCAGTCTGGACGAGTTCTACAAGAACTTCACCGGCGTGCTGCTGTTGATGAACCCCACCTCGGAGTTCAAGGGCGGCAAGATCGAAAAGGGCGGCATGATGAAGCGGTATATCAACCTGCTGCTGCCCCAGAAGAAACTGTTCTTCTACGCCATCCTCAGCTCGGTGATCACCACCATACTGGGCATCGCGTCCTCCATGTTCAATAAGATCCTGATGGACGAGGTTCTGCCATACGGGCTGAACAACCTGCTGGTCACCTTGATCTTAGTGTTCAGTGTGGTCAGCATTACCAGTACCCTGATCGGCTTTGTACGCCAATGGGTGCTGATCCACCTGTCCATCAAGATCGATATCCCGCTGATGCTGGGGTACTTCGGGCACATCTTCAACCTGCCCATGAAGTTCTTTGCCACCCGCAAGACCGGTGATATCACCACCCGTTACTCGGACGCAAACACCATCAAATCCATCTTTACCAGCATTGCGCTGAGCCTTGTGATGGATATTTCCATGGCTGTCATCACCGGCATCATTCTGTTCCGCATGAACGCCATGCTGTTCTCCATCTCGCTGTTCATGGCGCTGGTCAGCATCCTGCTGGTGCTGGTGTACAAGCAGCCCTATAAAAAGATCAACGAAGAGAGCATGGCACAGTCTGCTGCGCTGAACAGCCAGATGATCGAGAGCCTGCGCGGCATCGAGACCGTCAAGTGCAACGCCAACGAGCAGACCGAGCTGGATAATCTGGAACGCGAGTACATGAAGAGCTTGAAGATCAGCCTGCGTTCCAGCCGCATCAGCACCACGCAGGGTCTGATCTCCTCCTTCATCTCCACCGGCTTCAGTATGCTGACCACCTATGTGGGCATCACGCAGGTGCTGAACGGCGAAATGACGCTAGGCGGCTTTATGGCGTTCAGCACCCTGTCCGGCTACTTCACCTCCCCGTTGAGCAACCTGATCGGCTTGCAGATGGAGATTCAGGAAGCCAGCATCTCCATGAAGCGTCTGACCGAGATCATGGACTACCCCGCCGAGTACGAGACCGCAGACGGCGTGGAGCAGAGCGAGATGAGCAAGGTGGAGGGTGACATTGAGTTCAAGGACGTTACCTTCCGCTACGGCAACCGCACCCCCGCACTGGATCATGTCAGCTTTACCATCCCCG
This sequence comes from Faecalibacterium sp. OM04-11BH, assembly GCF_003482185.1. NCBI lineage: Bacteria > Bacillati > Bacillota > Clostridia > Eubacteriales > Oscillospiraceae > Faecalibacterium > Faecalibacterium sp. OM04-11BH. The sequence continues at coordinate 63,838 of NZ_QULS01000015.1, read as the reverse complement.
CCGGTAAAAAGGTGGCGCTGGTGGGCGGCAGCGGCAGCGGCAAATCCACCATTACCAAGCTGCTGCTGAAATACTACGACCCCGAGGACGGCGAGATCGATGTGAACGGCGTGAATCTGGCCGAGTACACCAACAGTTCGGTGCGCCGTGCCATTGCTTATGTGCCCCAGAACATCGAGCTGTTCAGCAAGACCATCTACGACAACATCCGCATCTCCCGCATGGACGCCACGCTGGACGAGGTGAAGGAAGCCGCCAAAAAGGCCGACGCTCACGAGTTTATCCGTCACCTGCCGCTGCAGTACAACACCTATCTGGAGGAAGCCGGCAACGGCCTGTCCGGTGGTGAGAAGCAGCGTATCGCACTGGCGCGTGCCTTCCTGAAGGACTCCAACCTCTACATTCTGGACGAGTCCACCAGTAATCTGGACTTTGCCACCGAGACGCTGATCTTCAACATGATCTACGAGCAGCTGGCGGACCGCTCCATGCTGATCGTGGCGCACCGCCTTTCCACCATCCGTGACTGTGACCTGATCCTTGTGATGGATCACGGCAAGATCGTGGAGCGCGGCAACCATGAGGAACTGATGGCAAAGGATGGTCGCTATGCCGAGCTGTGGAACATGCAGCAGGGCATCTTCCGCAAGCACAAGCCCGAGCCCGCTCCGCAAATGCCTTCCGCTGTGGTGGAAGAGGACGACGACGGCGAGTCCATCACCTACTGACCGCACCGCATCCGCAGCCTTTGCCCGGATGCCGCATAAGCTTTTTCCCGCTGGGGAAACCAAAGAATGCCTCGTTATGGTGTGCCCGGAGGCAGACGCTTCCGGGCACCTTTTTGTTTCGGCTTACATTAAAAATAACAGGATTAGGGGTAATTTATCATGAATGAAATCAAAGTTGCTGAAAACAAGACCCTCAAGCTGACCAATGTCCTCTCCCGCACTCTGCACCCGGAGGAGCTGGCTAACCTACCGGTCATCCTGACCCAGATGCAGAATTTTATGAAGAGCAACGGCGTGCAGCCCATCGGCCCGCTGGTGCAGGCGATCAAGCCCGGTACCGGCCCGGATCAGCTGCCGGAGATGTACATGATGCAGCAGGCCACCCAGATGATCCCCAACATGGAGCCCGGCTACCACATGGACGCTGTGCTGCGGGTAAAGAACTGCCTGTATGCCCACTACACCGGCCCGCTGAGCCAAAGCCAGCTGGCCTCCTCTAAGCTGCAGATCCATGCTTTTGAGAACGACATCAAGATGACCGGCAGCAGCTACACCATCTATGTCAATCAGGACGATGACGATGCCGTGGTCGATGTATTTATGGAGACCAAATAATTATGACAACAACCATTCAGAACCTTTCGGATCTGCAGGACCGCAGGATCATGATGGACAAAAAGCTGCCCCCTTACGGGTACGCCTTTGTCATTCTGACCGGCCTGTTCATGATCTTTCTGGTGATCTGGAGCACCCAGACCAACCGCATCTATGTCAGCCAGAACAGCGGTGTGGTGCAGGCCGCCAACAAGACCTACATCATGTCCAGCTACTCCGGCTCCATTACCGAGCTGTATGTCTCGGAGGGCAGCTATGTGAATGAGGGTGACCTGATCGCCCGGCTGAAGAGCACCGACCTGGATATGCAGAAGGATAATCTGCAAAGCCAGCTGGATATCTACCAGAAGCAATTGGACCAGTACAACAAGCTGCTCAAGTGCATTCAGGACGACACCAACTATTTTGACGAAGCCAACGCCGAGGATCAGCCCTACTACTACCAGTACCAGACCTACAAAAGTCAGGTAGCGCAAAAGACCTTTGACGCCACCACCTATCAGGCTGCCGGTTACTCCGACACCCAGATCAAGGCTTTGATGGAGCAAAACCAGAGCGAGCTGGAATCTTTGTACTACTCTACCATGCAGTCCATCTCCCAGAGCATTACCAGTGCACAGGTCAACGTGGATAACCTGCAGGCGCAGCTGGATTCCTTGAACACCGGCGCCAACGATTACTTCATCTACGCGCCCACCTCCGGCGTGATCCACATGGACACCCCCTACAAGGAGGGCATGGTGCTGAGCGCCGGTTCCGCACTGGCTACTGTTGCCAGCGAGAACGATGATCTGGAGATCATGGCCATGGTGACGGTAAACGACCGTCCCCTGCTGCACGTCGGCGACCCCTGCAAGATCGCCATCACCGGCCTGTCGGAGTACTCCTACGGCACGCTGACCGGCACCGTTACCTCCATTGACAGCGATGTGACCACCAGCAGCAACGCCTCCTACTACAAGATGACCATCAAGCCCGACGCCACCTATGTGGTGAGCCGCAGCGGCGACAAGGTGGATCTTTCCAACGGTATGAGCGTGACCGCCCGCGTGGAATACGATCAGGTCACCTATTTTGAGTATGCCATGGAGGCTCTGGGCGTGCTGTTCCGCTAAAACGGACTGCACAGCACGGCAGGATGTCCCCCTTTTACACCCACCCCAAAGAGGTACAAACAACATGATTCAAACCGCAAAGAAACTGGCCGCCTGTGTGCTGATGCTGGGTGTGCTGCTATGCGGCACCGCGCTGAGCGCTGCCGCCGCCAGCCTGCCTGTTGAAGAGCAGAACGGCGTTTCGCTGCCATGGCTCAAGGATGTGCCCGCCGAGAGCATTGCCACCGGCAGCTATTCTGCCAATATGCTGCTGGGCGCTTCCCAACAGCTGTCCCCCGTGGTCAAGCCCAGTTACAGCACCGACTCTGTGGTCTTTCTGACCGATGACAGCAGCGTGCTGACCGTAAGCAACAGCGGCGTGGTACAGGCTGTGGGCGTTGGCACCGCCACTGTTACGGCAGCAGCCGGTAACCAGATCTGCGCATACACCATCGTGGTGTCCATGGACTCCTCCATGATCGTGACCGAGATGGATCTTTCCCTTTCCTCCAATACCATCTATGTGGGCAACTCGGTGTCGGCTTCGCTGCAGGTGCGCCCCAGCTCTGCCTCCAACTACGCCACCGTTACGCTGACCTCCTCTAACGAGAAGATCGCCACGGTGAACAGCTTTGGCCGCGTGACCGGCGTAGCCCCCGGCAAAGCCACCATTACCGCCACCTGTGGCTCTGTGGTAGCCACCACCACCGTTACGGTGCTTGCCCTGCCCACGGATTCCTCTACCGGCACAAGCGGCACTCCATCCAGCAACAGCGGACAGGTGATCACCCCCAACACCAACTATATCGTGCTCAAGCCCGGTGCCACCCGCACCATCACGGCCAAAGCTACCCCCGCGAGTGCATCCCAGTCCTTCACCTTCAAGTCCGGCAACAGCAGCATTGCCACGGTCAGCCCCACGGGCGTGGTCACGGCGGTAGGCACCGGTTCTACCTCCATTACCATCTCCAACGGCAAGGCCACTGCCATGGTCACGGTCATTGTGAACCGCTCGGCAGAGGCTTCCTCCGGCAGCAACAGCAGCAATGACAGCACGAACACCCCGGACGATAGCACTTCCATCCCGCTGGACCCCGTGGTGCAGACCATTCAGGACAGCACGGAGGATCAGGTAGTGTTTGCCCAGTCCGAGGTGCCCATTGTGACCGGTGATATCCTGAACGCCCTGCGCACCACCGGTAAGACCTTGTGCGTGGTGGGCGACGGCTACACCCTGAACGTTTCCGGCAAAAACATAAAGAGCACCACCAGTGAGATCGACACCGCTATTACTTTCACCGAGAGCGAAGAGGGGCTGGAGTTTGAGCTGGACAACGGCCGCACCCTTCCCTGTGCGGTGCAGCTGGAGCTGGACGTGAGCACTTACTCCCACCTGTACCTGTACAACACCATCAGCAACAAGTGGCAGTACCTGAACAGCTACAAGGACGGCGTGATCACCGCTGACACGGCCGGTCGCTACCTGCTGACCAACCACAACCTGCGGTTCAGCAATATCGACTGGACCTTCTTCATCGCCGGCGGCGTGGTGATCGTTATCATTGCCATTGCCTACATCGCATTCAAAAAGCGCTACTGGTTCTGGTAAACGCCCCTTCTTCCCTGCATAAACGACCGCCCGCTGCACAAGCTTCTGTGCAGCGGGCGGTTTTGTGTTTACTTGTGAAAAAGTGGTTCCGAAACGCCTACGGGCGTCTCGGAACCACAGATAAAGCACTATCTTCCCTTTCCGGTCACTCCACCGTTACGCTCTTGGCCAGATTGCGGGGCTTATCCACGTCGCAGCCGCGCAGCACCGCCATATAGTAGGCGAACAATTGCAGCGGCACGATGAGCTGCAACGGCATTAGGATGTCATCGTACTCGTCCAAGCGAATGACCTCGGTGGCAACGCCCTCCGGCACTTCCGCATCCTTGGTGGTGAACAACAGCACCCGCGCACCGCGGCTGCGGGTCTCCTTGGCGTTGGAGATGGTCTTTTCGTAAACGTTCTTCTGGGTAGCCAGCGCAATGACCGGCACACCGTCCGTGACAAGACTGATGGTGCCATGCTTCAGCTCGCCTGCCGCATAGGCATCCGAGTGCACATAGCTGATCTCCTTCAGCTTCAGGCTGCCCTCCAGCGAGAGGGCGTAGTCGAACCCGCGCCCGATGAAAAAGCAGCTCTGGGTGTTCACATAGCGGCTGGCAAGGTACTTGATCTGCTCGCAGTCCGCAAGGCGGGGCTTGATGACCTCGGATGCGTGCAGCAGCTGGGCGGTGTAGTATTTGGTCTTTTCCTCGGTCAGCTGCCCGCGCGCGTAGGCCAGACGCAGGGCAAACAGGTACAGCACGCACAGCTGCACCATATAGGCCTTGGTGGACGCCACCGCGATCTCGGGCCCGGCGTAGGTGTACATGACGTAATCCGCTGCACGGGCAATGCTGCTGCCCACCACGTTCACGATAGCCAGCACCGGCACGCCGCGGCTCTTGGCCAGCTTGAGGGCGGCCAGCGTATCGCTGGTCTCGCCGGACTGGCTGATGATGACCACCAGATCCTCCGGCTTCAGGATGGGGTCGCGGTAGCGGAACTCGCTGGCGATATCCACCTCTGCGGGCACCCGCGCCAACGTCTCGATGGCGGTCTTGCCCACCATACCGGCGTGCATGGCCGTGCCGCAGCCCACCAGATGTACCGTGCCAATGCTGCGCAGCTTTTCGTCCGTCAGTTCCGGGATGCGCAGCTCCGGCAGACCGTTCTCCACCCGGGGGCTGACCGTTGCCGTGATGGCGGCGGGTTCCTCGTTGATCTCCTTGAGCATAAAGTGGGGGTAGCCGCCCTTTTCGGCGGCCTCCATATCCCAGTCTGCGGTCAGTTTTTCGCGCTCCACCGCCTCGCCGAACTCGTTATAGAAGCGGATACCCTGCGCCGTGCACACGGCCATGTCCCCTTCTTCCAGCACGCTGTACCGGCGGGTATACTTGAGCAGCGCCGGGATATCCGAAGCCACAAAGTTTTCGCCCTCGCCCCAGCCCACGATGAGCGGGCTTTCCCGCTTGACCGCAAAGATAGTGTCCGGGTAGTCCTTGAACAGCACCGCCAGCGCGTAGCTGCCCCGCACCTTGGCAAGCGCTGCCTGCAAAGCCTGTAAGGGCTCGCCCTGATAGCAGCTGTCGATGAGCTTTACCAGCACCTCGGTGTCGGTCTCGCTGGCAAAGGTGTAGCCTTTAGCAATCAGGCGCTCCTTCAAAGCGCCGTAGTTTTCAATAATGCCGTTGTGCACGATGCTGACCCGGGGCGTGGAGTGCGGGTGGCTGTTCACATCGCTGGGCTCGCCGTGGGTCGCCCAGCGGGTATGACCGATGCCGCAGCCGCTCTGGGGCAGCGCCAGCTCTTCCAGTTTGCTGCGCAGGGTGGAGAGCCGCCCCTTGCTTTTGACCACACGGATACCGTCCCGCTGGGTGAGCGCCACACCGGCAGAATCGTACCCGCGGTACTCCAGCTTTTCCAAGCCGTCCAGCAACACCTGCTGGGCGCTGCGCATGCCAACATAACCTACAATGCCACACATACAAAATACCTCCAGACCGACTGCGGCGCGCCGAAATGCGCTGCTGCACAGTCAGTTTCCTCTATCAAAGTCTATGTTCTTGTATGGCTTTCTTTGCAGGGTTCTGTTCCGGTATTGCTGCCGGTTTTTGCCCTGTTCTGCGGCTGGTATAGCCCTCAGCCGGAGAAACACCCGCCGAATCTTTCGATGATTCCTCTCCTCGTCACCCTCACGGCTGTCACCCGTGTGGCCCGGCGCTTTGCGTCAGCTTGTGGTACACATTCCTTCTTTCAATGTTTTTGGCGCTCAGTGCATTCCCAGCATTTTATGCAGCTTGGGCTGCCACTTCAGCTTATACAGCAGCAGCATATTGCACAGTGCACGGTCGTACAGAGCAAAGGCCACGTTACCCATAGCCAGCGTGAGCAGGGTCATTGCCAGCGCAGTGGTGCGCAGCTCCTGCGAAACGCTGCCCGCCGGTACTATCACCAGCAGCAGGCCGTACATCGCCAGCACCGCCGCGTTGCACAGCAGCAGCTTGCACACCAGCTGCAACGCCCGGGGACGGATGCGGTCAAATTTGGGCTTGATCAGTGGGTAATAGCCCAGCAGCACGGTGAAGATCAGAGCGATTTCCTTATCCGGCACAAAGAGCAGCCCCAGCAGGCTGACGGCTGCGTACGCCGTCCATGCCATGGTGATGCCGCACTCCATGCATACCGTTGCGATGAGAAAGCTGGCCACCGCAGGCGCGATGAACATGGCAATGGGGATGATGGTGCCCAGCAGCATCAGTGCCACGCACAGTGCCGCTGCCATGCCGCAGTAGGCCATGGCCCAGCTTTTGCTTTTTCGTTTCTTCATGGGATCTCCCATTTTTCAGTGTCTGCATCCTGTTCCAGCGGGTAGACCGCGTGCTGCAGGCCCAAAATCATGATATTGTTCAGCAGGGTGTCATTCAGTTTGAGATCCAGCATCTTGTACGCCCGCATCAGGTCGTTGACCGCTGCCAGCGCCTGCCGCCGGGCGTTCTCTATAGCGGCAGCCTGCCCGTTGAGCTCGTTGACCACGAACACGTTGTACTGACCGTTGCGGCGGTCGGTCTCAAAGCGCTCGGCCTTATCCAGCAGATAGAAGATGCGGCCGATGCAGCTGCCGATATACCGCATACTCTTGCGCTGGTTGGGATCGTCCGTAGCCAGCGTGGAGTACAGCGCGCCGTAAATGTTGCTCATGGGCTCAGCCGCAAGGGCGTAGTTTTTGGCGCTCAGGTTCATCTGCACCACCGCCTGCTCCCGCTCCTGCGCAAACAGCCGCTCCAGTGCCGGGTTCTCCTGCCGGGCTTTCTCGTAGGCGCGGCGCAGCAGCAACTTGTCCGCTGCGCGGCGCAAGCGCTTGACCGGGCGCAGCTCGCTGTACTTGCGGTCCTGCAAATTATGCCAGCCCATCAAGATCTCCGTCTGCGCCGCCTGCCGGATGCCCAGCGTCTGGCACATCATGCTGCGCTGGAACGGCGTACCGGGCACCCGCTGCCGTTTGCAGGTGGGCATACGCCCCGCCAGACTGTCGGACAGGATGGCAAACAGCACCCCGTTGGTGCGCAGCAGATGGCAGGCATAGAAGCCGTAAGACTTGTACATCTGCCGCCGCACCCCGCGGAGGTAACGCATATAGGTGTTGTAGTCCCGGATCGTCAGTTCCGGCAGATAGGGCCGCATCCGTCCCTTCATAAGAGCCAGCCATCCTTTCTGTACAGTTTTTGTATCCTGCGGTCAATAAGGTTAGTATAATCCTTTTTGTTCGGCAACGCAACTACCGGATGCAAAAACTGCTGTAATTTGTCATTATGCCGAATTTTGTGAAATCTATTTTTCTATTAAAAATACCCGCAGACCGTCTCTTTTCAGCAAAAGATGATCTGCGGGTGTTTGTGCCGGATTTTCCCGGAAAAGACACACTTTTTCAGTGCAATGTCTGCCGGGCGGGCAGTCAAATGACCTTACTTCTTTTCAAAATGGGTGCGCTTGCCGTCAAAGCCGGATTTAGGCATGGGCTTTGCCATCTTTTCGGTCTTGGGGGCGTTATAGTACATATACAGCTGGCAGGGGATCATGCCGTTGTACATTTTGCGGCGCTTGTTGGCGCGCTTGCCGTAATGCAGTTCAAAGTCCATATCGGCGGTAATAGCGTACAGACCGGCGCAGGGGTTTGCTTCCATCTGCTGTCCCAGCGTGCGCGCCAGCTTGGCAGCGCCCTCAATGGTGCCCAGACGCTCGCCATACGGGGGGTTCGTCAGCACGATGGCTTCCGGCTTTGCGGCAAAGGTGGCAACATCGGCCACCTCAAAGTGGCAACGGTTCTCCACGCCCGCCAGCTTGGCGTTGACGTTGGCCTGTGCCACGGCGGCGGGGTCGATATCGTAGCCGAAAGCTTCAAAGCCCACGTCCAGTTTGGACTCTGCCAGCGCCTTCTGGCGCTGCTCTGCCCACAGGGCAGCGGGCACAAAGCTGTAACGCTCGGCGGCAAAGCGGCGCTTCAGACCCGGGGCGATGTTCATGGCCTTCTGTGCGGCTTCGATCAGCAATGTGCCGCTGCCACAGAAAGGATCCTCCACCAGGCTGTCGCGGCGCACGCGGCCAAGGTCGGCGATGGTAGCCGCCAGCGTCTCACGCAGGGGGGCTTCCATGGCGTTGCGGCGGTAGCCGCGCTTGTGCAGACCCTCGCCGGTGGTGTCCAGCATGATCTCGCACACATTTTTGCGCAGCATAAAGCGCACCTTGTACTCCACGCCGCTCTCGGGCAGCACAGTGGTGCGGTGACCCTTCATCAGGCGCTTGACCACCGCCTTTTTGATGACGCTCTGGCAGGCGGGGATGCTGGTCAGCTGGCTGTTCAGGGAAGAGCCGGTGACCGGGAAAGCAGCGTCCGCGGGCAGAAACTCCTCCCACGGGATGGAATACACGCCGTCGAACAGCTCGTCAAAGGTGGTGGCCTTGTAGCGTGCCAGCAGCAGCATCACGCGCTCCACGGTGCGCAGGTTGAGGTTTGCGGCGGCGATCATCTCTGCCCCGCCGCAGAAGCTCAGACGGCCATCCTCCACCCGGATGTTCTCTGCGCCAATGCGGGTCAGCTCAAATTTAGCGGTGGATTCGCACCCGAAAAAGCAGGGCGCGATCAGTTCAAATTTTGCGGGCATGGTAGTTCCTTTCTGTTCTGTACCGAAAAAACAGACCTGTCCGACCGGGGACAGGCCTGCCTGTGTTCCTTGTGATCCCAGCTGATGCAATGGCTCAGCGGCCACGGCGGCTGCGGGGGGCATAACCGCCGCCCCGGCGGTTGTTGGTCTCGTGATCGAGATCTGCCATTTTCTCCTCGCTCTGGCTCTTGAAGCGGCTCATCATGTCCTCAAAGCTCAGGTTGTCGGAGCGGGCGGGTGCCTTGGGCTGCCACACGCGGGGAGCAGCCTCCCGGGCAGGGCCACGGCCGCCTTCACGGGGGGCACGGCCTGCGCCGCGCGCACCGCCGGAGCGTCCACCCTCCTGCCCATTGCGGAAGCCGCCCGGACGGGGGCCTGCGGGGCGGCCCTCCCGGGGCTGACGCGGAGCCGGGGGCAGCAGCCGCTTGATGGACAGTGCGATCTTGCCGTCCGGTGCAATGTTGATGACCTGCACCTTTACTGCATCGCCATCGTGCAGCACGGTGTTAATATCCTGCACGAACTCGTTGGATACCTCGGAAATGTGGACCATGCCGACACGTCCCTCCGGCAGCGCAACAAATGCGCCAAAGGGCTTTACACCGGTCACGCGGCCTTCAAATACGTTCCCTACCTCAATTGCCAAAACTCAATACTCCTTGTTTTCCAAAACTCTTGACCTGCCGCGTGGTCAGTTACCGGTCACATCCACAAAGATGCGCTCGTTGGGTGCGGCGTAGTTGTAAGAGTCGCGTGCGACCCATTCGGTGATCTGGTCGGCATCGCCGCTCAGTACGCGCTGCAGTTCCTGATTTTCCGTCTGTTGCTGCGCCACCTGTTCGTTCAGTGTTTCCAGTTCTGCCCGCTTGGAGCTGATGGTGACCTGATTGGAGATATAAGCCGCCAGCATACTCAGCAAAAGCAGCACGAAAAACAGGCGGAACGCCATGGTGACCACTGCATTCTTTCTGCGCTTTTTGCGTCCCGTATTCGTCATTGCCTTACGCTCCTGTCTGAACAGCAGACCTTTTGCGTCTGTTCTCTTACTTTGATACGTTTGAATTATACAACAATGCCCGCTGGTTTGGCAAGTTCTTTTTGGATTTTTTTGCGGTTCTTTCTGCGTTCCGGCGTAATTTGCGGGCAGTTTTAGCCGCAGCACGGCGGCGGCGCACAGGCTGCAACGCAAAACGGTGCAAAATACGGCCGGGCAGGCACAAAACAGCCCCGATCCCCCGCCCCAGCACCCGCAGCGGGATGCCCAGCACCCCGGCAGCACAAAGGGCGGCGGCAAAGGCTGCCGCCACCATGTACCATCGCAGCACGCCCGCATTGCTGTACCCGGCGGCGTAGCTCTGACACACCAGCAGCACCGCGCCGGAAAGCAGCACATCCGGCACAAAAGCCGCCCTGCCCCGCACCGGCAAAAATGCCCGCACCGCACCAAGGGCTGCGCCCAGCGCAGCACAGGCGGCTGCTTCCTGCAAGAGCCGGGCGGGCAGCAGAACCTGTACCATCAGCGCAGCAGCCGGTGCCAGAAGCCCCCGGCTGCGCGGGCGGCGGTGTACTCCAGCTCATCGAACCGCCCGGTCAGCTTTGCCTCCCCGGCTTCCAAGTCCAGCGTCTGCATACTGATCTGCGCACCGGACAGGTGCAGAATGCCCTTGCCGGTCTCCAGCGCGGCGCTTTCGGCGCTGCAATGCAGCACCCGCTGCACCCCGGTAACAGTCAGCCTGCTGCGGCTCTCCAGGATCAGGTCATGGGGCAGCGGCGGCTTTGCGGCAGCTTTTTCCATAGGCAGTCCCCCTCTGCCAGCATTGTATGCGGGCAGGGCGGGCGGTTATTCCGCGATCACCTCGTACATCTCGCGGGCAACGTCCTTGGTGCGGGGCTCTTCATCCGAGAGCACCCGCACCTTGATGGGACGGTTGCCGAAGGTGACCTCGATGATGTCCCCGGCGTTGACGGCCTGACTGGCCTTTGCCACCTTGCCGTTAATGAGGATGCGGCCTGCATCCGCCACCTCGTTTGCCACGGTGCGGCGCTTGATGAGGCGGGAGACCTTGAGATATTTATCCAGACGCATTTGGATTGTTCCTTTCCTTTCAGCAAAAAAGCCGCCGAACCTTGTGCAGGCAGCGGCGGCGTGACAGAACCGATTACAGGGTGTCCTTCAGGGACTTGCCGGGCTTGAACACGATGCTGCGGGAAGCAGCGATGGTGATGGGCTCGCGAGTACGGGGATTGATGCCCTGACGCTCGGCGCGCTCGCGCACCTCAAAGGTGCCGAAGCCGGAGATGCTGATCTTTTCGCCCTCGGTCATAGCCTTGCCCAGTGCTTCAAAAACGGCGTTGACAGCCTGCTCAGCGCTCTTCTTGCTCATTTCGGTGTTTGCCGCAACCTGTGCGATCAAGTCGGTCTTGGTCATATTATTTGCCTCCATCTGTTTTTTTGTCTTAAATTCTCTCGTTCTATCGGAGCAGGTCATTCGACCTGAATACCGCTTTGTTCCTGTTCCAGACACTGCTGTGCAAAGCGCTTGGACGCAAAAGTCAGCGCTTCCTCTGCATCCACCCCCGCAAGCCGGGCGGCGTTCACCGCTGCAAACAGCAGCTGGCCTGCGGCTTCCTGCTTTGCGGCGTCCTCTACCTTGCCAAAATTCTGCACGGCGGCTTCCAGCTGATGCTGCGCTGCGGCTGCGTCCTGTTGCCCAAGGCCATGCCCGGCGGCACGCTTTTGCAGCTTTTGCGCCCGCATGAGTGCGGGCAGCGTAGCGGGCACGGTGGCCAGTTCGTCGGCCAGAGTGGTGCGACCCTTTTCCTTATTTTTGAGCGCATCCCAGCCATTTATACCGGCGTTTTCCGCTGCGGAGGATGCAAAGATATTGGGGTGCCGGAACACCAGCTTTTCGCAGACATTGCGGCACACATCCTCAAAGGTAAAGCGTCCCCGCTCTTCCTCCATGGCGGCGTGGAACACCACCTGCATCAGCACGTCCCCCAGCTCTTCCCGGAGCAGCACGGCATCGTCTGCATCAATGGCTTCCAGCGCCTCGCAGGTCTCTTCCAGAAAATTTTTGCGGATGGACGCATGGGTCTGCACCTTATCCCACGGACAGCCGTTTTCCGGATCCCGCAGGATGCGGATCACCTGCAGCAGCTGCTCCGCTGTATAGGGCGGCTGTGGGTTCCAGTCCAGCACACGTTCCATCTCCTTTTTGAAAAGATATTGTAGATTCTACCGCAGTCGCTGCGGTTTTTCAAGCAAAAAGCCGCAATTTTCCCGCTTTGTTCATGGTTTTCTGCGCTTTTCACAAAAACAGGACGGCGTCCTGTGGGGGATACCGCCCTGTTGCAAACTTTTCCGGTTACGGGCTTACAGCTGTGCGCCGCACTTATTGCAGAACAGTGCATCGTCCGAGACGGGCGCGCCGCACTGCGGGCAGGTCTTGCGGGCAGGCTGAGCGGGCTGTTCCGGGGCAGCTTCTTCTGCCTCCTCCATGGGGGCTTCGTAGTCCACCTCGGCGGCTTCGACCGGGGTCAAGGTAGCCTTCAGGCGGGTGATCTCCTGCTCAATGGTATCGATCATCTCGATATATTTATCCACCAGCGGCTGGTTCTCCTCCTTGCCCTTGGCAAGGCTGTATACCAGTGCACCCAGCTGACGCTGTGCCTTGAGCAGCTTGCCCTGCTCGTTGACCAGCAGCGCCTGCGTCTTGCCCTTTTCGGCCAGATCCATGGCAGCGTTCTTGCCCTTTTCGGCATATTCCAAACCCATCGCTTTGATCTTGTTAAAGTCCATAAAAGACACCTCTCTTATTCTGGCAGTATTCTCTGCAGACTGCGGCGCACAGTGCGCCATACCGGGGTCGTATTCCCATTATAGCGCAGCGTTATGTCAATTGCAACGAATGCACCGCAATTTTTACAGTTTGGTGCCGGTTTGGAAACAAATTTTACGCATTTTTCACCGGTTAGGTGCGGCTGCCGTAGAACTCGCACAGCATGCTGTCAGCGGGCAGCAGCTCCAGCGGCAGCGGGTCCACCTGCTCAAAGCGGCGGGCGGTCTCGTCCCACAGCTCGGCGTTATGGCCCTCCAGCGTGAACTGACGGCGCACCTCGCCCAGCAGCCGGGAGATCAGTCCCAGCTCGTAGGTAAAAGAGGTGTCCAGCAGAAAGTCTGCGGTGGTCTTGAAGCCCTTGATATAGCGTGTTTCACCGTCCAGCACCCTGTCCCACATGGAAAGGGTCTTGGCGGGGCTGCGGCCGCGGGCTGCGGCGTCCCGCAGGGTGCGGCGGCACAGGCGGATATCCTGCGTATTGATGACCCGGCGTCCATCGATGCAGTATTCCTCCCGCAGACCGGCGTAGATGCGGTAGATCTGGTCGTCCGGCACAAGGCCGGTCAGCTCCGGGTTCAAAGCATGGATACCCTCCACGATGCACACACCGCCCTGCAGATCGATGGGCTCCACCTCGGCAGAGCGCTGCTCGGTGGCAAAATCATAGATGGGCAGCTCGGTCTTGCCGGTCTCGCTGAGCTGGTGCAGACACTGCTTGATGAGGGGCAGATCCAGCGTTTCAAGGTTTTCGTAGTCCAGTGTGCCGTCCGGCATTTTGGGGTAGTAGGCAGCGCCTTTAAAAAAGTTGTCCAGACTGACCACCTGTGCCGGGGTGCCCTGCTGTACCAAGGCCTTTGCCAGACAGTGGGCGCTGGTGGTCTTGCCACTGGCCGAGGGGCCGGTCAGCATAACGATCTTTGCCCCGGAGCCGTGTACCTTCTGGGCGGCATACTGCACCCGCCGGGCGTAGCTGTTCTCGCTCAGCTGTGCCAGCGCCTGCGGGCTGCGGGCTGCTACGTTATAAAGATCTATTTCAACCAGTCGTTTCGGTACCCAGATCGTGATCATAAAACTCAGCCACTCCTTTTTTCCGATCCAGTACCTCCGCAAAGCGCTGGATATACTCGTTCGGATACTTAAAATTGAAGATGCGCTGCATCCGTTTGCCCCCATCGGCTACCAGTTTGGTGCTGCCGCCTGCACCCGCCGAAAGGATAGTCTGGACTTCCTCCATGATATAGATATTATAGTAACCCTCGTGACCTGGCTTGCACCAGCCCACGTTTTCCAGATTTTGCAGCGTATTCTTCTGCCGGTAGAGGTAATAGGGGCGGTAACCCGCTTCGGCCAGCAAATGGCATTTTTCCAGCATGGCGGCTACGTCCGCGTAGTCGTTCTCCTTCTGATCCTCAATGACGATGCGGGACGCCCGCTTGAGGGTAAGGGTGTGGACGGTGATATTCTCCGGCTGCAGGGCAATCGCCTGCCGCAGGCTGTGCTCAAAGCCCTCCACCGTATCCCCGGGCAGACCGGCAATGAGGTCCATGTTGATGTCCTCGTGCCCGGCACGGCGGGCATCGGCATAACAATCCAGAATGTCCTGTGCCGAATGCTTGCGGCCGATGTTGGCCAGCACTTCGTCCGAGAAGGTCTGGGGATTGATGGAGATGCGGGTAGCGCCGTATTCCTTGATGACCGCCAGCTTTTCAGCGTCGGTGCAGTCCGGGCGGCCAGCTTCTACGGTATATTCTACGACCTTAGTCAGGTCAAAATTCTCCCGCACAGTGCCCATGAGCTGCCGCAGCTGGGCAGCGGAAAGGCTGGTGGGCGTACCGCCGCCGATGTAGATGCTGCACAAGGTCAGCCCTGCACGCTCGGCCTGCACCCGGATCTCTGCAACCTCCCTGCACAGGCAGTCCACATAGGGCTGCACCATCTTGCGGTCGCGGTCCAGATTGCAGCTGACAAAGCTGCAATAGCTGCACCGGGAGGGGCAGAACGGGATGCCGATATACAAACTGTACGTCTTGGGGGCACTGCCCAGCTGCAAGATCGGCTCCTGCAGGTCGGCAATTTCCTTCGCCATTTCGTATTTTTGCTCCGAGCAGTCAAACCGCTGCAAAAAGAAGCGGTCGATCTGCTCTGCGCTCCACCCGGCGGCGCGCTTATCGTGGATCAGCCGCACCGGGCGCACACCGGTCATCTTGCCCCAAGGCGGGCGAATGCCCGTCCACTGGCGCAGCAGGTCATAAGTCAGGCTGGCAAGGGCAAACTCCGGCGTTTCGCCGCCCTGCTCCACCGGCAGCGGCAGCGGAGCTTCCAGCGTTTTGCTCTTTTCTCCCTGCCGCACCAGCACCCGCAGACCGGTATCGGTCTTTTCAGCCCACAGACAGTCCTCGGCAGGCTCCGGCGGGGTCAGGGTCAGGGGTGCCATGGGGTAAAACAGGCGGGCAAGATGCTCCACCTCGTACCCGGAGGGCAGCCCAGTGATATAGATCTTCATGTCGTTCTCTCTTTAAAAAATGTCGTTGCCGCCGCGCAGGGCGCTGCGGATATAGTAGTTGTTGTCCAGCTCCGCGCCAAAGGTGGAAAATTCGCCGTGGCCGGGCAGCACCTGTGTTTCGCGGGGGATGGGCAGCTGTGCCAGCTTGCGCAGGCTGTCTGCCATCTGTGCGCTGCTGCCGCCCTCAAGGTCGGTGCGGCCGATGCTGCCTGCAAACAGCGTATCGCCGCAGAACAGATGCTCGCCGCACAGCAGCACCACGCTGCCAGGGGTGTGGCCGGGGGTGTGCCACGCGGTAAAACGCAGCTCGTCCACCGCGATCTGTTCCCCTTCCGTGTAGCCGCAGTCCGCAGCGGAAAGCG
The DNA here is from genome assembly GCF_003482185.1 of Faecalibacterium sp. OM04-11BH. Lineage (NCBI taxonomy): Bacteria > Bacillati > Bacillota > Clostridia > Eubacteriales > Oscillospiraceae > Faecalibacterium > Faecalibacterium sp. OM04-11BH. The sequence goes on along the minus strand of NZ_QULS01000015.1, from coordinate 47,944 downwards.
GGTACATCCGGTCGCCGGCAAGGTCTGCCTTTTCACAATAGAGGGTGGCGTTCCACTCGGCTTTCAGCGTAGCCGCACTGCCCACATGGTCGTAGTGGCCGTGGGTGCACAGAATGGTGGTAAGGGTGGCGTTGTGCTGCTTTAAAATTTCGTCGTAGCTGTCCATCTCTGCCGCCGGGTCGATGACCACGGCATGGCCTGCGTCGGAAATGAGCAGAAAGGTGTTGGTATACAGCGGCGGTGCCGCAGGAATGTGAAAGCCTAGCATCGTTACTCCTTTTTCTTCCACTCGTCGGTATCAATGATGATGGTGCAGGGGCCTTCGTTCACCAGCGACACCTGCATGTGCGCGCCGAACTCGCCGTGCTGCACGTCCTTGAGGCCGTGCTTAGCCATCTCGGCAAGGAACAGCTCATAGGCATCCACCGAGAGGGGCGGCTTTGCGGCCTTGATAAAGCTGGGGCGGTAGCCCTTTTTGGTGTCGCCGTAAAGGGTGAACTGGCTGACCACCAGCGCGGAATAGCCCAGATCCCGGGCGCTCAGGTTCAGCTTGCCCTCAGCATCCGGGAAAATGCGCAGGCCCGCACATTTATCGGCAAGCTTGGGCACGATGTCCAGCGTGTCGGTGTCCCTGACCCCCAGCAGGATCATGATTCCCGGCCCAATGGCGCGGGGCTCGCCGCCTTCCACCCGCACACTGGCGGAGGATACGGCCTGAATAACTGCTCGCATTGCGTTAACTCCTTGTCACCTTGAGCACGTCCCGCACCTTGGAAAGGCGCGCTACCACACGGTTGAGGTGCTCGGTATTGTTGATGCCGATGGTCAGGCTGACCACGGCGCAGTTGTTTTCTACCTGACGGGCGTTCATGGCATAGATGGGCACCCGGATATCGGCCAGAGCGCTGAGCACGTCCTGCAGCAGCTCGTTGCGGTTCAGGGCAATGATCTCCAGCCCGGCCTTGTAGCTGTCCTTGACGCTGTCTGCCCAGTAGGCCTTGACCCAGCGGGGAGCGTTGGAGGGGTCCTTCATGCTGGCAACGGCGTTGGCACAGGTCTGCTTGTGGATGGAAACGCCGAAGCCTCGGGTGATAAAGCCCACGATGGGGTCGCCGGGCAGCGGGCTGCAGCACTTGGCAAACTTGATGGGGGTGTTATCGAAGCCCTCCACCACCACGCCATCGGTGGCGTGCACACGGCTCAGGTCAACCTTGGGCAGATCCTCCACCGACTTATTCTCCTCAGCCTCGGCAGCCTTGAGCTTCTGCCACTCTTCCTTGAGTTTGGGCAGGCAGTTGGCAATGGTCATACCGCCGTAGCCGATGGCGGCGTACAGCTCCTCGGCGCTGTTCTGGCGCATCCGGCGGGAGCAGCCGTCGATAAAGGCATCCAGCTGGTCGTCCGGGATGATGATCATCTCCCGGCGCAGCTCCTTGGACAAGGCGTCCCGTCCCTGCTGGATATTCTCCTCCCTGCGCATCTTCTTGAACCAGTTGCGGATCTTGCTCTTGGCTTCGCTGGTGCGCACGATCTTGAGCCAGTCGCGGCTGGGGCCCTTATCTGCCGGACCCAGCAGCACCTCAATGATCTCTCCGGTAGACACCACATGGTCAATGGGCACCATGCGGTTGTTCACCTTGCAGCCCACCATGCGGTTGCCCACCGCCGAATGGATGGCGTAGGCAAAATCGATGCAGGTAGCGCCGGTGGGCAGGTTGATGACATCGCCCTTGGGGGTAAAGGCGAATACCTCTTCCGGCAGCAGGTCGCTCTTGAGATCGTGGAGCAGGTTACCGGAATCCTCGCTCAGGCGCTGGTTTTCCAGCAGCTGGCTGACCCACGCCAGACGGTCGTCCAGCTTATCGTGGCCTTCGCGGCCCTCCTTGTACTTCCAGTGGGCGGCAACGCCGTACTCTGCCTGCTCGTCCATTTTGCGGGTGCGGATCTGCACCTCAAAGGGGATGCCCTCGTGCCCGATGACGGTGGTGTGCAGGCTCTGGTAGCCGTTGGGCTTTGGGGTGGAGATATAATCCTTAAAGCGGTTGGGCAGCGGGTGGTACATATCGTGGATGAGGCCAAGGGTGCTGTAACACTCGGCCAGAGAATCCAGAATGACACGGACCGCGTAGATATCGTAGATCTCGTCGAAGGACTTATTCTGCATGATGGTCTTGCGGTAGATGCCGTAAATGCTCTTGACCCGGCGTTTGATGGTAGCGCCCTCGATGCCGCTTTCCACCAGACGGCGCTCAATGACGCCGGAAACCTTGATCAAAAACTCCTCGCCGGAGCGCTCGCTAAGCATCCGGCTGATCTCGGAATAGCCCACGGGGTCCAGATAATGCAGGCTGCGATCCTCCAGCTCTTCCTTGACGTTCAGGATGCCAAGACGGTTGGCGATGGGGGCGTACACCTCCATGGTCTCGCGGGCCTTATCGCGGCGCTTCTGCTCCGGCCAAGCGTCGCCGGTGCGCATATTATGCAGCCGGTCGCACAGCTTGATGATCATCACGCGCACGTCCCGGCTCATAGCCAGCAGCATCTTGCGCAGGTTCTCGGCCTGCAATTCCTCAATATTGGAGAACTGGATCTTGGTCAGCTTGGTCACGCCGTCCACCAGCAGTGCCACTTCCTCGCCAAAGGCTGCTTTCAGGTCGTCCAGCGTGGTGGGGGTATCCTCCACTACGTCATGCAGCAGGGCGGCGGCGATGCTCTCGGAGTCCATGCCCAGATCCAGCACCAGCCGGGCGACTGCCAGCGGGTGGCAGATATAGGGCTCGCCGCTGCGGCGGCACACGCCGTTATGGGCGTTGTTGGCCAGCTCGTAGGCTTTTTGGATCATCTCCATATTGTAGGCCTTGCCGCTGGCCTGAATGGCCTCGCACAGCTTTTCCCACGTTACGATCTCCGGGCGCACCTCAGAGGGCAGCGCCCCCTCCGGTGCGTCTGCCAGCAGTGCCGTAGCGGCTACGGTGGCGGTCTCCTGCACCGGCTGGTGCAGATGGGTCTTGGCAGAGTAGCCGTCCTCGTCCCGTACCGGAGCCGGGATTGGGGCAGTATTTTTCTTTCCCTCAGGCATTTATAGTTCCTCCAGACATTTCAGGATGGGGGCATCGGCAAGGTTCTTTTTGCCTGCTGTCGGCACCAGCTCCCAGAATTTTGCCCCGCCTTTTTCCGCTGCGGTGATCAGCCCCACCTGTTCCAAGGCGGCAACTGCCACCAGCGTTTTGCCAGTCTGTTCCTCGCCCAGTTTTGCGCACAGGGGCTGCAAGTCCTCGGCGTGCCAGCGGCGGGACTGCAATTCCCGGTACACGGCAATGATATCCGTGCGGGCAGGGGCGATCTGTTTCTTTTGTTCTTCGGTCAGGGGGGTGCCCCGGCGCAGCGCCTGCACCAGCGCAGCCTGCCGCGCCAGCTCTGCGCCCAGCCCTGCCGGGTGCAGGTCGATGATGCGGCCGGAGAGCTGTGCCCCCCGGGCGGACTCGTAGACCGAAAGATTCAGCGCCACGTCCACCACATCGCCCAGTGCGTAGGGCAGCTGCTCAGCGGGCATCCCGAACCAGACGGCGTACAGGCAGCTATTGCCCTGCCGCAGCCGCAGGCGGCTGTGCCGCCCCTCCGATACCGGGTATACGCCGTCCACCACGGCACTTTGCAGCAGGAACACCGGGGTAGGGTTCTCCGCTCCGTAGGGTGCCAGCTGATCCAGATGGCGCACGCTCTCCACTGTGATACGATCCAGATGGATGGTCACGTCACAGGTAAGGGGCGGTGTGTGCAGTACCGGGCACTCCCGGGCAGCCCAGTCGTTCAGGCGGCGGCGCAGCTCGGGCAGATTTTCTTCCCGGACAGAAAGTCCCGCCGCCATGGCGTGGCCACCGTAGCGCACCAGAAGGTCGGCGCAGGAACCGATGCAGGTGTGCAGGTTAAAGCCCTGCACGCTGCGTCCGCTGCCCTTGCCCTCGCCGTGCTCATCAATGGTGACCACGATGACCGGGCGTCCGGTGCGCTCCACCAGCCGGGACGCCACGATGCCAATGACGCCGGGGTGCCAGTCCCGTCCCCACAGCAGCATGATGCGGTCATCCAGACGCTCAGGCTGCTGCTCTAACAATTCCTCAGCGGCTTTGAAGATCTGCTGCTCGGTCTCCTGCCGGTGGGCGTTGATCTCGTTCAGCTTGTGCGCCAGTTCCTCGGCTCTGTCCGGGTCCTCGCAAAGCACCAGCTGCAAAGCGGTAACAGCGTTATCCATGCGGCCTGCCGCGTTGATGCGGGGTGCAATGGCGTAGCTGATATTCTCGGCGGTGATGGGCTTGCCCGCAAGGCCGACTTCCTCCAAAAGTGCCCCAAAGCCGGGGCGGTCGGTCTGTTGTAGCTGTCGCAGCCCGGCCTTGACAAGGGTGCGGTTCTCCCCCACCAGCGGCATCACGTCTGCCACCGTACCCACGGCGGCAAGGTCGCCGCAGTAATCCAGCATTTCCTCCGGCGGGCAGCCGTCCAGCGCAGCGCAAAGCTTGAACGCTACGCCTGCGCCACACAGACCCTTGAAGGGGCTGTGGTCGTCCTCCCGGCGGGGGTCCACCACGGCCACAGCCTTGGGCAAAGTCTCCGGCGGCAGATGGTGGTCGGTAATAATCAGGTCCATGCCCAGCGAAGCCGCAAAGTCGGCCTCCTCCACGGCAGAGATGCCGTTGTCCACTGTCACGATGAGGGTACAGCCCTTGTTGTGCATGGACTGGATGGCGTTTTTAGACAGGCCGTAGCCGTCCCCCTCGCGGCTGGGCAGCATACACTTGACGGTCGCGCCCATGCCCTTGAGATGCTGGTACAGCAGGGCGGTGGCGGTCACGCCGTCCACATCGTAATCACCAAAAACCGCGATGGTCTCGCCGTTGTCGATGGCCTGCCAGATGCGCTGACAGGCGGCGTCCATATCCGTCAGCAGGGCGGGGTCGGAAAGTTCTTCCTCCCCTGCCAGCAAGGTCAGCGCTTCGGCGGGGTCGGTGATGCCCCGGGCAGCAAGGATGCCCGCCAGCAGGGCGTTTTCCTTTTGCTGCGCAGCCAGCACGGCCTTATATTTTTCGTCTGACCACGGCGCTTCGTCCATGGCCTGTTCTTCCAGCTGTGCCGCTGCCTGCTCGGCAATGGCGGCAGTCAGTTCCCGCACAGCGGCGCGGTCCAGCGGTTTTTGTTCCCAAGCGCGGTAGGTCATTCAAATTCCCTCCCGGTCAGGCCGTCGTTGGCCAGCATTCCCTGCAAAGCGGCGATCTCGGAAGAAATATCCATGGCTACGTCCGAAAGCAGATTATTGTACAGGTTCTCATACGCCTGATTCAAGGTATGCAGGATACCCGCGATATCCCGGCGGATGGTCTCGGCATTTTCGCCCTGCTGCCCCTGCACATCGTTATAGGTGTGCAGCAGCTTGAGGGTGGTGGGAATATAATATTCCGCAAAACGGCGGGTCTTGGGCTGGCTTTCCGGGTGTGCCTCCAGCCAGTCGCAGATGGCGGTAGTGGTCTTGTGCATGGCGGCCAGTTCTTCCCGTGCCTGCGCGTCCTGCATGAGCTGCTGCTCTTTTTCCAGCACGGCAGCAAAGCGGCGGGCGGTATCGAGATTGAGCGGAGTATCGCTAGTTTCCGCTTTTTCCGGCTGCGGCTGCGCGGCGGCAGTGGCGGCTTTCTCCTTGGCGGCGCGGTAGTCCTCTGCCGTCAGGTAGAGCGTTTCAGTCTCATCGTCCAGCCATGCGTTCAGCCAGCCCTTATGGATGTAGCTGCGCAGCTTTTTCAGCGCCTTTTTCTTGGTCTGGTGGGTCAGGTCTGCCAGCATCGAAACAGGCAGGCCCTTATGGTAGTCCACGCTGTCGGCGTAATCGGCAAACTGGCCCATCTGTCTGCCCGCCTTCATCCGGGCTGCACCACAGGCCGTCATCCAGCCAAAGCCCGCCGTGGCAAGGCCCAGCACGCTGCTGACGATGCCCAGCACGTTGTAGGCGGTGTTCATAACGTAGTCCGTGCCCGTCATCAGGATGCCGCCGCCCTCAGTAGCCGACACCACAACGTCACCCAAAGCAGCCGGCGAAATAGTGCCCAGCCCGATGAGGCAGCCCAGCGTCCCCAGCCCGAAGATCACCGCAAAGGTGATGCCCACAGCCAGCAGGGTGCGGCCTGCGCTGTACCGTTTTTTGGCGCTAATACGGATACTTTCCACCGGGGTAGGCTCTGGCTTTGCAAAGATCTGCCGGAACCAGTCGGGCATACCGGCGGGGTCGGCAGCACCTTCGCGGAAAGACTGCTTTGCATCCCCGTAGGGATAACCTCTGCGCCCCTGCCGGAAGGCTTTTGCCGCCTCCCCGATGCCGTAGTTGGCTGCATGGACGGCAGCTTTGCCCACATCCCACGCCCGGTCACCGATGTCCATGCCCCTGCCCTCAAAGCCGTGGGCAAAGGCATCGGTCATGGTGTCGCCAAAGGCGCGCAGCTGGTCCTCCAGCTCCTGCTGTACCTGCCGGCCTTCGTTATTTCGGTTATCGTTTTCACGATCGTACATCAAAATTTTCTCACCCTTCTGCCGGTGCATACCGGCTGATGATGGCGCGGGCCACCCGCAGGCCATCTACGGCGGCGCTCATAATGCCGCCCGCATATCCTGCACCCTCGCCGCAGGGGTAAAGCCCTGCCAGCTGGGTGCACACAAAGTCCTCTTCCCGCTTGAGCCGTACCGGGCTGCTGGTGCGGGTCTCAAGGCCGGTCAGGATGGCGTCCGGCGCAGTGTAGCCCGCGATCTTGCGCTCGTAGGCGCGCAGCCCTGCCCGCAGGGTATCCGCCAGCTCCCCGGGCAGCAGTGCGCCGAGGTCTGCGGCGGTCACGCCGCGGTCGTAGGTGGGCTGCACGCTGCCAATATGCAGCTGCCCGCGCCCTTCCAAAAAGCTTTGCACATTCTCTGCCGGGGCGGCGTAGGCTCCGGCGGCACGGCCGGCGGCGTAGGCTTTTGCTTCCAGCTCCCGCTGGAAGGCAATGGCGCGGCGGGGGTCGTTGGCAAAATCTGCCCCGCCTACGCTGACCACCACCGCTGCATTGGCGTTTTTGCCGCTGCGGGCGTGGTAGCTCATGCCGTTGGTCACAACACGCTCTTCCTCGCTGGCCGAAGCCACTACCTGACCGCCGGGGCACATACAGAAGGTGTACACGCACCTCTCGCCAACGTGCTGGGAGAGCTGGTATTCGCCCCGGGGCAGCGCCGGATGCCCGGCGGCTTCGTGGTACAGGCTTTTTTCGATCTCGCTTTGCAGGTGCTCGGCGCGGAAGCCCACGCTGAAGGGCTTGCATTCCAGCACAAGGCCGCTGTCCATCAGCATGCTGAAGGTATCCCGTGCCGAGTGCCCCACCGCAAACACCAGCGCCTCGCAGGCAAAGCTGCCGTTTGTAGTAGTGATGCCCACAAGCTGACCGTTTTTGCGTTCCAGCCCGGTAAGGGCGGTGTTGAAGTGCACCTCGCCGCCCAGAGACTCGATCTCTTTGCGGATGGAGGTGATCACGCCGCGCAGCAGGTCGGTGCCCACATGGGGCTTCTGCTTCCATGCGATCTCTGCCGGGGCACCGTGCTGCAAAAACACCTCGGTGACAAAATCACACAGTTCATCCCCGATGCGGGTGGTCAGCTTGCCATCCGAAAAAGTGCCCGCGCCGCCCTCGCCGAACTGGATGTTGGCGTTGGGGTCCAGCTGACCGGTGGCGGAAAAGTGCTCCACCGCCTGCACACGGGCATCCAGCGCAGGGCCGCGCTCCAGCACGATGGGGCGGTAGCCCTGCCGTGCCAGCAGTAAGGCTGCAAACAGTCCTGCCGGGCCCAGTCCGCACACCACAGGGCGGTGCGCAAGCGGCTGCGTACCCGCGTGCAGGGTAAAGTCTGCGCGGCTGTGCAGGGCGGCGTCCGGACAGCGGGCCGCAAACGCGGCCTCTTCCCTGGGCTGTTTGAGGGTGACCGCCACGGTATATACCAGCTTGGGCTGGCCGTGGCGGGCATCCACCGAAAGCTTTGCCACGCCGGTGTGCTCTACCTTGCTGCGGGGCACCCGCAGGGTGTGCAGTGCCTTTTCAAATGCCTGCGGCTCTGCGGCAGAGAGGGGCAGACGGATGTTGCGAACCAGAATCATTTGTAATGTTTTCCTTTAAATTTAGTTGCTTTCAATGCGGCACTGCAGCACATAGCTGCCCAGTGCAAAGATCTTGCCGTTGGAAGGCACATACAGCCGACAGGCAATGTTCTGTTGGCCGGTAGCCACGGCAAAGTCCTCGGCGTCGATCTCAATGACCACCTGCTCGGGGGTCAAAGTTTCCATAGCGCCCTTGGGACCGCAAAGGATCACGTTCATCAGCCGCTCGGTCTCCACCGTCAGCTGATAGGTAGAGGGCAGATTGACCACCTGCACACAGCTGGAGGGCAGATTCATGGTCTTGGTCTCCAGCCCAGAGCAGTCAAAGCTGACCGTGATCGTGGAGATATTGTCCAGCAGATAGATATCTGTCGGCAGCTCAATGGGCATCTCGTACACCTTGTTCAGGCTGAAGGTGGAAAGGTCGATGGTTCCGATGGACAAGGTGGACAGGGCATCGATCTTTTCTGCCGGGCCTGCCACCTTGAGCTGCTTGCAGCTGAGGGCATAACTCAGCACCGAGTTATCGAACCCGCGCGGCGCGTTGATAAAGTTTACCTTCACCGGCAGAGTCGCCATCTTGTACACTTGCAGCGTCACGTCCACGTTGCTCTCTTCCAATGTGGTGTACTGGAACTTGACCTCCTTGCCGCCGCTGGTGTAGAAGCGCAGGGGGGTGTCCAGCGTGACCGACTCGGTCAGCTCGCTGTCATAGGATGCCTCGGCAGTGCAGGTAGCCACCTTGCTCAGCTCGCTGCTGGGGCCGGACAGGGTAACAGTCTCCTTGGAGACCTCAGTACTGTAAAGGATATAGCCGTCTGCAATGCGCAGATAGTTGGTGGTAGCGGTAACGGGCAGGGTCTTTTCCTCCACCACGTCAAACACCACGTCCACCGTGTTGTCGCTGCCTTCCATGGTCACGGTCACGCCATTGAGCAGACCGTTTGCGCCGCGCACCAGCAGCCGCAGGGTCTTTTCGCCGCTGTCGCGCACGCTGGACCAATCCGGGTAGACCACAAAATCCGAGGCGCTGAGCCCGCCGATGGTGTAGCCATCGCCGGAGAGCCTCAGGTTCACGGTCTTGTCCTCGGCGCTGACGATGCTCAGGCCCCGGGAGGTATAGGCGGCGGAATCATAGGTATAATCCACCGGCACGTTATAAATGGTGTTGGTGGTGCCGGGCTGGACGATGATGGTGACCACCATCCACGCAACGATGGCACCCAACACGGACAGTGCCAGCCGGATGCGGCGGTCATCCAGAAAATTCTTTTTTTTGTGGACGGCAGACTTTGCGCCGTTCGGCTTATTCGGCTGGTTGCTCATTGCTGCTCGTCCTCCCCCTTCTGGCTGATCCAGTTCCACAGCTTTTTCGCCTGTTCCACCCAGCTGTCGGCGGTGTTCTTTTCCACCGTAGACTCCTTGGGGATCATCTCATCAATGAGCCGGGTATACAGGCTCTGGCGGTCAAAATGACGGATCAGCACACCATTTTTGGCCATGGAGATGATGCCGGTCTCCTCGCTGACCACGATGGCAATGGCGTCGGAGTTTTCCGCAATGCCAAGGCAGGCGCGGTGGCGGGTGCCCATATCCTTGCCCAGATCCAGATTGTTGGAAAGGGGCAGCACGCAGCCCGCCGCCTTGATGCGGCCGTTTTCGATGATGGCGGCACCGTCATGCAGCGGAGTGCCCTCGTAAAAGATGGTGCCCAGCACCTCCAGATTGACCGCGCTGTTCACCGGGGTGCCGGTGCGCACGATCTCGGAAAGGTTGGTGTGGCGTTCCAGCACGATGAGGGCGCCGGTCTTGGTCTCGGAAAAGCGCTCGGCTGCATCACAGATGGCAATGATGGCACTGCGCCACGCACCCTTCAGGCTGGGGTCATTGTAGCGCCCCTTTACGTTGAACAGCTTGGACGCCCATTGGTCGGTCTGGCCCATGCGCTCCAGTGCGCGGCGGATCTCGGGCTGAAACAGTACCACAAGGGTGAGCAGACCAACTTGCAGCAGCGAGTTGAGCAACCATGTAACGGTGCGCATATTCAGGGTGTTGGCCACCAGATACACGACCATGACCAGCAGCGCGCCCTTGGCCAGCTGCCCGGCACGGGTGCGGTTGATGATGCCCAGCAGCTGGTAGATCAAGAACGCGATGATGATGATATCCAGCAGATCGACAATTTTAAAGGTCTGAAAATTTGCGATGATCGCATTCAGTGTCATGCGTGTGTGCCCCCCTTACACAGCTTCGATCAGGGCGACGGCGTGGGCGGCAATGCCCAGCCCCTCGCCGGTAAAGCCCAGATGCTCCTCCGTGGTGGCCTTTACGCTTACCGCCTCTACCGGCAGGCCGAAGGCCGCCGCCAGATTGGCACGCATGGCCGGGATATGGGGTGCAAGCTTGGGGCGCTGGCACAGCAGGGTGGCATCGATGTTCTCAATGCGCCAGCCATGCTCCTTGAGGATCTGCGCCACGCGGCAGGCCAGCTTCAGGCTGTCGGCACCGGCGTACTCCGGGTCATTGTCCGGGAAATGCTGGCCGATATCCCCCAGCGCCGCTGCGCCCAGCACGGCATCCATCACCGCATGGGTCAGCACGTCTGCATCCGAATGCCCCAGCAGGCCTTTTTCAAAGGGGATCTCCACCCCGCCAAGGATCAGCTTGCGCTGCTCCACCAAACGATGTACATCATAGCCGTGTCCAATACGCATTTCCGTTTCCTTCCTCTGTGCCGGGCGGGGCAGATCCTCCCGGGTGGTGATCTTCAGGTTTGCATAGTCGCCCTGCGTCAGCTGCACCGGGCGTCCGGTCAGCTCAAACAGGCTGCAATCATCGGTAACAAGGCGGGCGCGGTCGGCGTCCAGTTCTTCCAGCGCCGCAAGGTACGCTGTACGGTCAAAGCACTGGGGGGTCTGCACCGCATACAGGGTGCTGCGGTCCGGGGTCGTCTGCACCGTGCAGTCCGGGGGCACGGTCTTTCCATCGCCCCGGGCAGCGGTCTTGATGGTATCCTTCACCGGCACCGCTGGGGCTGCTGCGCCGCACCGGGCGGCAGCTTCCAGCGCCGCTGTAATGACCGCTGCGCTCACAAAGGGGCGGGCGGCATCGTGCACCGCCACCAGTTCTCCGTGCGCCGCCAGCACGCCGTTTTTTGCGCTCTCGGCGCGGGTAGCCCCGCCCGCTACGATCTGCACAGGCTTTTGGCAATCCGCCGCCTGCTGCGCCACAAAATCCCGGTTTTTGCCCGCCACCAGCACAAGCTCGGTAACCTGCGGGCACTGGGAAAAGGCGCGGATGCTGCGGTGCAGCACCGTTTCGCCTCCCAGATCAAAACTGAGCTTATCAAAACCCATGCGGGTCGAGCTGCCCGCCGCCACCAATACTGCCGATACAGTTTTTTCCATCTCTTCCACCTACCCTGCCGCTGTGCCGCGCTGCGCGCCCACAGCGGCTTATAATAAACCATGTTTTATTATAGCGTATCACAGCGCAAACTTCAACCGATTTTACACAGCAAAAGTGCATCCGTGCTGCATAAAGCCCTGCGGTCTGTCCTGAAAGGACAGTCACCCAGAGTGTGCACTTTCGCCCTCTCAGGCGCTGACCCCTTCCGTCTGCTCACTACGTTCGCAGCCACCTTCCCCAAGGGGACGGCTTTTCGCGGTGGCGGTAAACTTTGCGGCACCTCCATAAGGCTTTTGCTCCGGTCAACTGTCTGCTGAACACAAAAAGGGCTGCTGCACAAAAACGTGCAGCAGCCCCGCAGATGCTTTGGGATAGTTTTACTTCAGGATAGGCTCAATGGCAGCGGCCAGAGCGTCCTTCTGTGCCTGTGCTTCCGCCAGATCCTTGCCCAGCGTGGTGAAGTAGGTCTTGATCTTCGGCTCGGTGCCGGAGGGACGCACCACCACGGTAGCGCCGTTTTCCAGCGTGTAGATCAGCACGTTGGCAGCGGGCAGGCCGGTCTCTTCCGGCTTTTTATAATCGGTCACCTTGACCACCTTATGGCCAGCCAGCTCCACAGGGGGCTGGTCACGCAGCTTCTGCATGATGGAAGCCATCTTCTCCATGCCGGTCAGGCCGGGGAACTCAAAGCTGTCCACCTTGTTCAGGTAGCGGCCGTACTGAGCGTAGATCTCTTCCAGACGCTGCTTGATGGAGGAACCGATGCTGCGGTAGTAAGCGGCCATCTCGCAGATGAGCATGGAGCCGATGACGGCGTCCTTATCGCGGACGTAGGGGCCAGCCAGATAGCCGTAGCTCTCCTCAAAGCCGAAGATGAAACGATCGACCTCGCCGGCAGCCTCGAGGTTGGCGATCTGGTCGCCGATCCACTTGAAGCCGGTCAGCACATTGCGCATCTCCACGCCGTAGTGCTTTGCCACAGCGTCTGCCAGCGGGGTGGACACGATGGACTTGACTGCCACGGGGTTCTTGGGCATAGTGCCCTTCTCAATGCGGCCAGCGCAGATGTAGTCCAGCAGCAGAACGCCCATCTCGTTGCCGGACACCAGCTCGTAGCTGCCGTCCGGGCACTTCATGGCAATGCCCACGCGGTCGGCGTCGGGGTCGGTAGCCAGCATCAGGTCGGCACCGGTCTTGGTGGCCAGCTCCAGACCCAGCTTCAGTGCCTCGAAGATCTCGGGGTTGGGATAGGAGCAGGTGGTGAAGTAGCCGTTGGGGTACTCCTGCTCGGGCACGATGGTGATATCGGTGATTCCCATATCATTGAGCACATGGGTCACGGGCACAAGGCCGGAGCCGTTCAGCGGGCTGTACACCAGCTTCAGACCGGCAGTCTTGCACAGACCCGGGCGCACCTGACGTGCTTCAATGGCATCGTACAGAGCCTTTTTGCAGTCATCGCCCACAAAGCGGATCATGCCGTTCTCCACGCCCTCGGCAAAGGAGACGTATTTTGCGCCGGTGAGCACATCGGTCTTTTGGATCTCGTTGTAGACGATGGCGGCGGCGTCATCGGTCATCTGGCAGCCGTCCGGGCCGTAGGCCTTGTAGCCATTGTACTTGGCCGGGTTGTGGGAGGCGGTGACCATGATACCGGCGTTGCAGTTATAGTAACGGGTAGCAAAGCTCAGCGCGGGCACAGGCATCAGGGCATCATAGATGCGCACCTTGATGCCGTTGGCTGCCAGAACGCCTGCGGCGGTCTTGGCAAAGACATCGCTCTTCAGGCGGCTGTCGTAGCTGATGGCCACGGTCTGGGTACCGCCCTGGGTCAGCACCCAGTTTGCCAGACCCTGCGTTGCCTGACGGACAACGTAGATGTTCATGCGGTTGGTACCGGCACCCAGCACACCGCGCAGACCTGCGGTACCAAACTTCAGCGCCACAGCAAAGCGATCCTTGATCTCATCGTCATTGCCTTCGACCTTTGCCAGCTCCGGCTTCAGGTCTGCATCCTCCAGATCCGCTGCCAGCCAGCGCTTGTATTCATCCAGATACATCTTGTACACCTTACCTTTGTTTAAAATCTTTTTCCCCGGATCGAAACGGTTTGTGTAAACCTACTTATACTATAAACTCTTGCTCCGCTTATGTCAATTGCGTAAAATGGCCGAAGTTTGTGCCCTTAAAACCGACAAATACCACAAAAAACCGGTTCTTCTGCCATATTCATTGCGTTTTTTGATGTATCCAGCAGCTGGTAGGGCTGGTGCACATCCTCCAGCACCTCCAGCCACTGCTCCGGCCCCACGCCGTTTTCGCACAGGTAGCGCAGCAGCCGCATTATCCGACCAAAGCTGTCTGTCGGAGCAAGTACTGTGCTGCTGCGCACCCTGCCGCCCTGCTCCCGGCGCAGCTGTGCCAGCACCCCCTGTGGGGTGGAAGCGGCACAGTATACCAGCGTACAGGCGTGCTGCAAGCCCTCCAGCTCTGAATAGGTACGGATATACCGGCAACATTCCCAATTTGTCATGATCTCTCGTTCTCCTTTCTGCTGCATTGACAACTTTCCTGTGCTTTACTATAATGATTTCAAACAGAAAAAATTGTCGAAGCATAGTAGATATATCCATTATTTTCCACTTTTGGCATTTTTGACAAACCATGCGCCATGCAGGGAGGGACACCATGTATTCTGTGACCAACAGCTTTGGCCTGAACGGACTGCGCGGCTTTGCCGTTGCAGTGGAGGCCGATGTTTCCGGCGGGCTGCCCGCATTTTCCATTGTCGGCCTGCCGGACTCTGCCGTGCGGGAAAGCGCCGACCGGGTGCGCGCCGCCATTAAAAACCTTGGATTCCGTTTCCCGGACCGGCGCATTACCATCAACCTTGCCCCCGCCGATGTGCGCAAGACCGGCCCGGTGTACGATCTGCCGTTGCTTTTGGCGCTGCTGACCGCCAGCGGACAGCTGGAAGAGGTGCCCGCCGACGCTGCCTTTCTGGGCGAGCTTGCACTGGACGGCAGTCTGCGTCCGGTGTCCGGCGTACTGCCCATGGCGCTTGCCGCTGCTGAGCACGGCATCCGGTCGCTGTATGTCCCGGCAGAGAACGCCGCCGAAGCAGCCGAAGCCTGTGCCGACACCATGACCGTCTACCCTGCCCACACCGCCCGAGAGGTGGTGGAGGCACTGAAGGGCATCCGCCCCCTCTCCCCTGCCGCTGTCATCCCCTTTAACCCGGAGGACGCATGGCAGCAGGTGCCGGATTTCGCGGACGTAATGGGGCAATCGCTGGCACGGCGCGCCATGGTCATTGCAGCCGCAGGCGGGCACAACGTACTTTTAACGGGTGCCCCCGGCACCGGCAAATCCATGCTGGCAAAGCGGCTGCCGGGCATCCTGCCGCCTCTGACCCGGGAGGAAGCGGTGGAGACGACCAAAATCTACTCCATCGCCGGGCAGCTGCCGCAGGGACGCGGGCTGATCTCTGCCCGCCCCTTCCGCAGCCCGCACCACTCGGCAAGCGCTGCCGCCCTAGCCGGCGGCGGGGCACAGTTCCGTCCGGGCGAGTGCAGTCTGGCCAACTGCGGGGTACTGTTTTTGGACGAGCTGCCGGAGTTTTCCCGCGAGAGCTTAGAGGTGCTGCGCCAGCCGCTGGAGGACGGACAGATCACCGTGAGCCGCGCCGCCGGAAGCGCCACCTACCCCAGCCACTTTCAGCTGGTAGCCGCCATGAACCCCTGCAAATGCGGCTACTACGGCCATCCCACCCGCGCCTGCACCTGTTCGCCCAGCGCGGTGCGGCAGTACCGCAGCCGGGTGTCCGGCCCGCTTCTGGACCGCATCGACCTGTGCGTGGAGATGGACCCCATCGCCTTTGACGAACTGCACACCGCCGCCCCCTCCGAGAGCAGCGCCGAATTGCGCAAACAGGTGCTGGCTGCCCGTGCCATTCAGGCCAAACGCTACGCTGCGCCGGGCTTTAAGGGAGTGCACTGCAACGCCCAGCTGAACGCCGGACAGGTGCGGCGTATCTGCCGTATGACCCCCGGTGCCGAGCAGCTACTGCGCAGCTCCTACGATGCACTGGGGCTTTCTGCCCGGGCACACGACCGCATTTTGCGGGTAGCCCGCACCGTGGCCGACCTTGCCGGCAAGACCCTGCTGGACGAGGACTCCCTGCTGGAAGCGCTGCAATACCGGGCACAGGAGAAATTGGACGGATAAGGCAGTCTGCACTCTAAAAATACAACGGAAAGAGGATGGAACACATGAAGCGCGCATACACAAACGGCATCCTTCTGGACGGCACCGAGCAGATGGAACCGGTACGGGGCAAGGTGCTGCTGACCGAGAACGACAAGATCACCGCTATCGCAGATGCGGGTGCAAACCTTGACGGCTACGAGGTCATCGATCTGCGCGGCGGGTATCTTTGCCCGGGGCTCATCAACCTGCACGTCCATCTGGCGGGCAACGGCAAGCCCAGCGCAAAGCCCCGGGACAATGCGGCGCTGGTGCGTAAGATCCTGAGCAACAGACTGACCCGCGCCATCGCCTACCGGCTGGTATGCAGCTATGCTAAGCTGGAACTGCTGGGCGGCGTGACCACCGTGCGCACTGTGGGCGGCATTGCGGACTTTGACACCCGCTGCCGGGACGACAGCGCCGCCGGGAAGGTGCTGGCACCCCGCATTCTGGCCGCTAACGAGGGCATCTCGGTGCCGGGCGGGCACATGGCAGGCTCAGTAGCAGTGGCGGCACACAACAACGCCGAAGCGCTGGCACAGCTGAAAAAGGCCAGTGAACAGAAGGTAGACCTTGTCAAACTGATGATCACCGGCGGCGTGCTGGACACCACCGAAAAGGGCACCCCCGGCGAGATGAAGATGCCGCCGGAGATGATCAAAGCCGTCTGCGATGCAGCCCACAAGCTGGGCTACACTGTTGCCGCCCATGCCGAATCTCCTGCGGGCGTGAAGGCTGCGCTGGAAAACGGTGTGGATTCCATCGAGCACGGTGCAAAAATGGATGAGGAGACGGTGCGTCTGTATAAGGAGCGGGGCGCATTTTTGTGCACGACCATCTCCCCTGCGCTGCCCTACGCACTGTTTGACACCGCCGTTTCGGGCGCGTCGGAAAAAGACCAGTACAACGGCAAGATCGTCTTTGACGGTGTAATCGAGAGTACCAAGACTGCGCTGGCAAACGGCATTCCAGTGGGCTTGGGCAACGATGTGGGCTGCCCCTATATTACCCAGTACGATTTCTGGCGGGAGCTGTGCTACTTCCATAAATACTGCGGCGTGAGCAACCGTTTCGCCCTCTACACGGCCACCCTGCGCAACGCGCAGCTGGCGGGCATCGACGATGTGACCGGCTCTATCGCACCCGGCAAAAGCGCAGATTTTATCGTAACGCGTGAAAACCCGCTGGAGGATCTGCGGGCCTTGCAGCATCTGGAACTGGTGGTCTGCCGCGGCCGTGCCGTGAAAAAGCCCTCCCCCAAACGCAGAAAAGAGGTAGACGCCCTGCTGGACCCGTATCTTGTGTAAGCAGCCTGCCCAACAAATAAAAACGCGAGTGGCCAAAGCGGTCGCTCGCGTTTTTGTTTGCTATCGGTGGTTGCATTTTCTCTTTTCCTGCGCCGCCCGATGTGGTATACTGGAAATGTAAAATCCAAAAAATGGAAGGAGCAAAAAAATGAACATTCGTAAAGCCGAGGAAAAAGACATTCCCAGACTGCTTGCGCTGCTGGGGCAGGTGCTGCAGATCCACGCAGAGATCCGCCCGGATATTTTTATTCCCGGCACCACAAAATACACTGTCTGTGAGTTAGCAGAGCTTCTGAAGCAGGAGGATAAGCCCATCTATGTTGCCGTGAACGAGGACGATGTATGCATGGGCTATGCTTTCTGTCAGCTAAAAGAGCAGCCTTTCTCCACCAATATGGTGCCCTTCAAATCCCTGTTCATTGATGACCTTTGCGTTGACAAGCAGGCGCGCGGGCAACACATCGGGGAAAGCCTGTTTGAATATGTAAAGCAGCAAGCAAAAGCGCTGGGCTGCTATGAGGTAACCCTGAACGTCTGGGCGGGGAACACTTCGGCAGAACACTTTTATGAAAAAATGGGCATGAAAACCAAGGAACGTCAGATGGAGTATATTCTGTAACTCAGGCGAAAGCGCTGTCTCTTTAGGCGCGATAAAGCGCAGTTTACGGAGGACTGGAGCGTATATAAAATAGGTATATTCCAATTTTGGGTTTGTTCACAATGGCAATTTTATGCAATATAAATTATAGGATCGCATGACAGATAAACCATTTCATATCCCCGGCGGGCAGCCACAAAACGGCTGTCCGCTTTTTGTCGCAATATAAAGCCACCCGCATTGTGGTCAAAACCAAATGAGGCCAGCCCACAAACAAAGAGAAACAGAGCGTTCCCGATGGGGAACGCCCTGTTGTACATATCGCTGTTATCTGTGGCTTTAATCGCAAGTTTTACAGGCAGCGCAATTCTCAACGACCTGTTTGCGATATGCAATTCACGGTCGTTGCCAACGAATCAAATCATGAATTGCGAGGCAGGGTGCGTCCTATTCAGGGCGCACCCTGTTTTTGTTTCATCGCGGTTGGGTGTACATCAAACCGCATCACCGCAACTCCTTATAGGTTTCTTCCGGCACCGGCTCGCACCACTCGTTAGAGGTGCCTTCGCCGGGCACTTCCACTGCCAGATGAGAGAACCAGCAATCGGGTGCAGCACCGTGCCAGTGCTTGACCTCCGGGGGAATATTCACCACATCGCCCGGATGCAGCTCCTGCGGCGCTTTGCCCCATTCCTGATAGTAGCCCCGGCCTGCCACGCAGACAAGGATCTGCCCGCCACCCTTTGCGGCATGATGGATGTGCCAGTTGTTCCGGCAGCCCGGCTCAAAGGTGACGTTGTAAATGCCAACCCGTGCGGTGGACAAGGGTGCCAGATAGCTTTTTCCGCTGAAATACTGTGCAAAACCGTCGTTGGATGCACCGATGGGGAACACCATTTCACTCTGGTGCTTTGCCTTGGCATCCTCTGCAGATTCCTCTGCCCAGACTTCCTTTGCCATGCGGAAAGCCGCCCACGCCTTGGGCCAGCCTGCATAAAATGCCGCATGGGTCAGGATCTCTGCAATTTCACACCGGGTAATGCCGTTGTTTTTTGCTGCCGTCAGGTGATACCGAAACGAGGAGTCCGTCAGTCCCTGCGCCATCAGTGCTACCACTGTCACAAGGCTGCGGTCCCGGAGGGAGAGTTTATCCTCTCGGCTCCACACCTGCCCGAATAGTACCTCATCGTTAAGTTCTGCAAATTTTGGTGCAAATTTGCCCAGAGCATCCCGCCCTGCTGTCTGTTTTACTGCCATTATACGTTCCTCCCCATCTCGTAAGCCTGTGCCATGGCAGGCGTACCGCACACTGCACCCGGCTCGTAAACGCCACTTGCTACAAGGACGCCTTTTTCCACGGCACCTTCCACACAGTCTGCATAGCCCCGGAAGCAGGCCAGCGTAGTATCCGCAGAGGCTTTTTCCTCGTCTGCCATGGTGGTGATGTAGTAGAATTCCTTGTCTTTGACCTCAAGCCACCGTGCCACGGTACGGTCAATCACTGCCTTCAATTGGGCACTGATGGAGTAGAAGTATACCGGGCTTGCCAGCACAATGACATCGGCATCGATCATCTTTTGCAGGATGTCTGCCATATCATCCTTGTGGACGCAGGCTCCACCGTGGGTGCTGCAGTAGTAGCAGCCGGAACAGGGAGCCACCTTTTTCTCAGCGACTCGGATCTTTTCTGCTTTGTGCCCGGCATCCTGCGCTCCACGCAGAAATTCATCGCATAGAATATCAGAGTTGCCGCCCTTCCGGGGACTGCCGGACAAAATCAATACCTTCTTGCTCATAGGAACCTCCTTGACAGCGGAGTGCATCCGCATTATGATGTTGATAAAGTTTGATTTTATCATACAACTTAAAGCGCACTTTAAGTCAAGGGCTTTTTGAAAAAACGGAGGTTTCAGATGATCTATACCGTAGGTGAAATGGCACAAAGGATGGGCGTACCTGCCTCCACCCTGCGCTACTACGACAAAGAAGGGTTACTTCCCTTTGTGGAGCGTTCCTCCGGCGGCATTCGGATGTTCCGGGAAAACGACTTCGAGTGGCTGCAGGTCATCTGCTGCATGAAAAAGGCCGGAATGTCCATCAAAGATATCCGGCAGTATATTGAGCTTTCCATGCAGGGAGACGACACCATTGACACCCGGCTGGAAATGTTCCGGCATCAGCGCGAGGTGCTCACCCAGCAGATCCAGCAGTTACAGCACACGCTGGAAACCGTGGAGTATAAATGCTGGTTCTATGAAGCCGCCAAAGCCGCTGGGACAGTGGATGTCCCCGGTGCGATGACCGATGCGGATGTGCCGGAGCAGTTCCGTGCCATCCGACAGGAGCTGCGGGGACAGAAGATGCCGAATGGCGAAAAATAAGAAATGCCGTTCCAGTTGCTTTTGGAACGGCATTTTTCTTAATCTTCTAACCCATGGCTCCCGGTTACGTTTTTCAAGTATTCTTCTGGATTGCCATTCAGAATCAAATCGGCATAACCAAGTGGGTCATTATAAATGAGGTAGTCTAACTCTGACCTCTGTGCCATGGTCACATCCAGTGCATCCTCGACCCCGGTGCAGTCAATGGAGATTTCTCTTCCATCCCGGAGCAGCAGCTCCACGCAGCCGGTGTCCATGTTGAAATGGCAAGCTCTTGCATCGTACTTCATGTTCATGTCCTCCTGAAATCATGTTGTGGCTTATGTCGGTTAATCTATGATTTCGGATTTCATCTTTCACGGACACCTGCATGGAACTTGTCGGGGCAAAGCCCCTCCATCTGCTAACGCAGACCGTTCCGTCGCTTAAAAGCCCCACTGGGGCTTTCATTGCTTCGTAAACGCTAATTTTCCGAAGAAAACAAATAATCCGAACCCATCTCCTATCGGAAACAAGTTCGGATTATTTCTGTTTGGTCCGTCTATCTGGAAAGCGATTTGAACCTTCCGTTCGGAAAAAACGGAAAATTTTTATTCCAACTTGGGTATACTCCTGTTGTGTCCGACATGAAGAAAATCGTTCAGAAAACTGCCGCATTGTCTTTTCCCAAATGGACATTAGCCGTATGGGATATGGATACTGCAACATTATATATGGTCAAATACGACAGAAGTCATTGATTTTCTTTGTTTATCTGTGATACCATTCGTTACGAGACCAACGGCGTTGCTCTCTTCGCTTATGGTTGAGACTCCGGCACTCAAAGAAGCTTTCCGAAAAACACAACGAGGTGACCATTTTTGAAACGTCGAACTTTTCTTGTCTGCACCGCTGCACTTTTTTGCGGTGCGCTTCTGGCAGGAGGCTGCACTCAAAAAACCTCTCAGCCCGTCCTTCAGCAAATCGAATACTCCAATTTAGCAGATTCGGATACACAGGATCTTCTTTCCAAACTTTTGCAGGATGCCGGCGTATCCGACCTGCGGATACAGATCTTCTTTGATCATGTGCAAAAGTTCAACAATGCTGTGGACCCGGCATGGCTCACCACAGGTTTTGAAAACGCCAAGCCTTTGGACCTGAAATACGATCCTTACTCCATGCAGGACGCATGGACGGAAAAATATGACACCTTCCCCGGCTGGAACTGTCGAATCACCGCTTGTGGGCTGTTCGGTGATTTTATCACTGTCACGGGCAAGGCAGATCTTGACTCAGCTGAGGACACCCTGTTTATGGACTATGAAACACTGGATTCTGACCCGGAATCCCTTTGCGGCGACGAACGGCAAAAGTTTGATGCGCTGTTCGCCCCAGTTAAAACCACTAATACGACCGATATTCCTACCCATTTGAAAACGATTCAACAGGAATGGAAGAAACGCGGTCTCTCCTTCGTAGAAGATGATAAGATCCGTCTCGTCTCCGTAGTCCTGCACGACCAATTCTCTGAAACGGACAATTCTCTTATGATCGGTCATGTCGGCGTTATGCTTCCCACATCGGATGTGGTATATTTTGTCGAAAAGGTTGCTTTTCAGGAGCCGTATCGCTTGTTGAAGTTCAAAAATCGAACCGAGTTGAGCGATTATCTGATGCTGAAATACGACAACTCGTGGGGACAGGATACTGCCCACACCTTTATTATGGAAAATTCAGACCTGATGGACGGCTGGCGCATTCTTGACGAACAGAAAGACGCAAGCTAAAAGCATCGCATTCGTTGGGAGCCGTTCGGTCTGACAGATCATTCGCCCTCTGATGCCGAAAAGACGCTGCAACCTCTCACCCGGAGGCGGCAGCGTCCTTTTTATATCGGAATGTTTTGTTCGCAGGGGAACTCCGGGCTTATGACAGCGTGTTGATGAACTCCACAAAGGAGGACATATTTGCATTGATCCAACCGATTGTATGAGGATCTTCATAGGAGCGTTACATTATCCAGTATGAAACTGGAAGAACCTCTGCCGCTCCCTAAAGGAAAATTGGTAGATACCTTTTTTCAATACAGCCGCTCCATGCAAAGTTCCTGCTCTGCCATGATGGATTCATCCGTTGGGTCGTAGACTTGTTGGCTGCGGATCGCATTTTTTATCGGCATGGTTCTACTCTCCTTATTTATAAGGAATCTTTCTCATTTTTCAGTAGATTCTTCCAGATTCTTTCGGTACTGTGCCGGACTGACACCATACTCTTTCTTGAATACCCGGCTAAAATAGAGTGGGTTATCATACCCTACGATCTCTGCAATTTCTCCAATATTGTATTCGGTGTTCTCCAATAAGCTTTGTGCATTTACCATCCGAAGGGACAGGATATATTGTGCAGGGCTTATTTTCATGTACAGCTTAAAATTACGGATAAACCAGTTCGTACTGATATGCAGCGATTCTGCGTAATCGTCCACACTGACCTTTGTATTATAATTCTCGTTAAAGTAGGCAACGGCGGCTTCGATTTCTTCGGGGATGCTTGTAGTTGTTTTCTCGCCTTCCTGCTGTTGCCTGCTTACTAAAAGCAGAATGATGTTGAAGAGAGAAGCAATATAGTCTTCATAGCCATATTCACATTGTTGCAGCTCCCGGATGATCTTTCGGAACAGCATTTTGTAATCCGGCAGTGTGCCGCTGTAAAAAACGTGCTTGTCCAAGGGTATTCCGTGATAGTTCAGGATGTTTTTGACATCATATCCTGTAAAGTGAATCCAGAACACCTCTGGATGATCTTCTACATAGTAGACATACTTCTGGATTTCTTGCGGCTGATAAAGCACCATGTGTCCAGAAGTCACCACTTCCTCAACACCATCGAACCAGAAGTGTGCTTTACCGGATGCCACATAGAGGATTTGATAGTCTCTGCGACCCTTTGCCCAAAAAGTAGGCAGCTTAGGGCGTTTTTTCAAGCGATAAGTGCCGCAGCTGCCTACGACCAGCGGCTTTGAGTAGTCTTTGAAATCCAAACGGGAGTTGTTCAAATATCCTGAGTTGAAATACATCCCTGCGTCCTCCTCATCTTCAGATGATTTTACAGTGATTTGAGAAATGTTCTATCAAAAAATTACAAACTCTTTGATTTTGTGCATATTTTGTTCCATCTTGTCTATATCTTTTCGTTCCATTAGATTCTATAATATTTTCAGACGAAACGCAAGAGATTTGGGCAACTTGCGTAATGAGAATTCCAGTCTGAAGTGCGCAGCAGATTGGTTGCGCCCACACAAAACAAGCAAGATGGGAGAAAGCACAATGACCGAGAAACGTTATCTAAAGTGGTATAATAAAGTCGGCTATGGTTCAGGCGATATTGCAGGCAACGTGGTGTATGCGTTCCTGTCCTCCTTCGTCATGATCTATCTGACCAACACCGTTGGCCTGAATCCCGGTATTGTCGGCACTCTGATTGCAGTTTCCAAACTGCTGGACGGTGTGACGGACATTTTCTTTGGTTCTTTGATTGACAAAACGCATTCTAAGATGGGCAAAGCCCGTCCTTGGATGCTGTACGGCTACATTGGCTGTGCCATTACGCTGGTGGCAATTTTCGCCATCCCGACCAATCTGGGACAGTTTGCACAGTACGCATGGTTCCTGATCGCATATACTCTGCTGAACGCTGTATTCTACACTGCCAACAACATTGCTTACTCTGCACTGACTGCTCTCATCACGAAGAACAGTGCCGAACAGGTCGAGATGGGTTCTTGGCGTTTCATGTTCGCCTTTGCCACCAGCCTGCTCATCCAGTCCATCACGCTGGGTGCTGTTACGGCATTGGGCGGCGGTGCTGCCGGTTGGCGCACTGTTGCAATCATCTACGCCATCATCGGTCTGCTTGTCAACACCCTCTCCGTTTTCTCCGTGAAGGAACTGCCGGAAGGCGAATTGGTGGATACCACCGACAAAAAGGAAATCGAGCAGGACGAAAAGTACAATCTAGTTCAGGCTGCAAAGCTGCTTGCTGGTAACAAATATTATATGATGATTTGCGTCACCTACATTTTGCAGCAGATCTACGGTGCCATGATCAGCATGGGCACCTACTATGCAACCTACATCCTTGGCAACCAGAATCTGTTCGGTGTATTCTCTTGGGCAATCAACATTCCTCTGATCATCGCACTGGTGTTCACCCCGACCTTGGTTGCAAAGTGGAATGGAATGTATAAGCTGAATGTAATGAGCTATACTCTGGCAACGATTTCTCGTGCACTGGTTGCTGTAGCTGGTTACATGGGCAGCGGCAATGTGACCTTGATGCTGCTCTTTACTGCAATCGCAGCTCTTGGTCAGGGTCCTTGGCAGGGCGATATGAACGCTGCGATTGCTGCTTGCTCTGAATATACTTGGCTGACGAAGCATAAGCGCGTGGATGGCACGATGTACTCCTGCACTTCTCTCGGTGTGAAGCTGGGCGGCGGTCTGGGTACTGCCATCACCGGCTGGCTGCTGGCAGCAAGCCATTTTGACAGCGCTCTGACTGTTCAGCCGGATTCCTGCATCAATATGCTGAAGATCATGTATCTGGTGATTCCGTTTGCTCTGGATGCCATCATCACCTTCCTTCTCTCTCGTATGAAGGTCGAAGAAGCAAATGAAAAACTGCGTGCAGCAGTCTGATAACAAGCCATTATCATTTCTCCTTCATCTGCTGTTCCCCGGAGGAATCCAGCGGTTCCTCCGGGGAGGCTGGAGAAATATTATAAAATTATAAAAGGTAAATGAGGAAATACTATGACTGCATTTGATTTTGCAAAAGTAAAAGACCCCACCTTTTTCAAGGAAAACGTGCTGAATGCTCATGCAAGTTTCCGTACTTACGCTTCCCGCGAAGAATATCGGACAGGCTCCTCTTCTTTGGCGATGAAGCTGGACGGTATCTGGAAATTCGCCTACGCAAAGAACTACACCAGTGCCATCCCCGGCTTTGAAAAGACAGATTACGATTGCAGCGGCTGGGATGACATTCATGTTCCGGCACACATCCAGATGGAGGGCTACGACATTCCCCAGTACGCGAATGTTCAGTATCCGTGGGATGGCCGTGAAGAAGTACAGCCGGGTGAGATCCCGCAGCGGTTCAATCCGGTGGCAAGCTATGTAAGATACTTCGAGCTGCCGGAATCCATGCAGGGCAAGCCCGTCCACATCGAGTTCGAGGGTGTGGAAAGCGGCATGGCTCTTTGGCTGAACGGGTCTTATGTGGGTTACACCGAGGACAGCTTCTCCGCACACGCATTCGATCTGACTCCCTATCTCCAGCCGGGCGTGAACAAACTTGCCGTGCAGGTGTTCAAGTGGACTTCCTCCAGCTGGTGCGAAGATCAGGACTTCTTCCGCTTCTCCGGCATCTTCCGCAGCGTGTGGCTGTACGCCATCCCCACCGTGCATCTGGAAGATGTATCCGTCAAAACGCTGTTTGCCGGGGATGATTTTACTCATTCCACGCTGGAAGTTGCATTGCAGGTGGAGGGCAAGGGTGCAGCCCGTCTGACCCTGCGCCGCAGTGAGCTGGAAGTGTTCTCCGAAAAAATCGCACTGAACGGCGGCTCTGCGCTGTTCAGCCATGCGGTGGAGAACCCCCACCTGTGGAGTGCAGAGGACCCGGCTCTGTATGAACTGGAAATCGAGCTGCTGGACGATGCAGGCCATCTGGTAGAGGTGACCGGGCAGAAAGTCGGTTTCCGCAAGTTCGAGTTGAAGAACAATCGGATGCTGCTCAACGGCAAGCGCATCGTGTTCAAGGGTGCCAACCGTCATGAGTTCAGCTCCATTACGGGTCGTGCTGTGGGCGTACACACCCATGAGGAACTGCTTCGGGACATCATCACCATGAAGCAGAACAACATCAATGCCATCCGCACCAGCCATTACCAGAATCAGGATGCACTGTACGACCTGTGCGACGAATATGGTCTGTATCTGATCGCAGAGAACAATCTGGAATCCCATGGCACATGGGATATTCATCAGGCTGGCATTCGCGGCATCGAGGGCGTTTTGCCCAATGATAAGCCGGAGTGGAAAGCTGTCTTGTTTGACCGCATGAATTCCACTTACCAGCGTGACAAAAACCATCCTGCTGTTCTGATCTGGTCTCTGGGCAACGAATCGTTTGGTGGTGAGACCCTGCTCCAGATGGCAGAGATGGTTCGCCGCTTTGATGACACCCGTCTGGTGCATTACGAAGGTGTGGTCAATGATCCCCGCTTCCTCGAAACCACCGATATCGAGAGCCATATGTACAGCACTGTGAAGGACATTAAAGAGTATCTGGCACAGGGCGATAAGCGGCCTTATATCGAGTGCGAATACTCTCATGCTATGGGCAACTCCAACGGTGCTTTGCACAAGTACACGGAACTTGCCGACCAGAAGGACTGCGGCTATCAGGGCGGCTTCATCTGGGATTACATCGACCAGTCCATCTGGAAAAAAGACCGCTACGGCAAGTGGTTCCAAGCCTACGGCGGCGATTTCGGTGAGCGTCCTACCGACTATAATTTCAGCGGAAACGGCATTGCCTACGGTGGTGATCGTGCTCCTTCTCCCAAGATGCAGGAGGTCAAGTTCTGCTATCAGAACATCGCCGTTTCCATCGACAACTCTGGCTTTGAAGTCTGGAACAAGAACCTGTTCACCTCTACGGATGCTTTCGACTGCGTTGCACTGCTGCACCGTGATGGAAAGCTGTATCAGCAGCAGGAACTGACCAATATTGATGTTGCTCCCGAAGAGCGTTCCAGCTTCCCGCTGCCGTTTATGGTTCCTGCGCTCCCTGGTGAATATGCAGTGACCATCAGCTTCCGTTTGAAGGAGGACACCAGCTGGGCAAAGAAAGGTCATGAAGTCGCCTTTGGACAGGGTGTCATCGCTGCGGTCCGTTCCATTCCCAGCAAGAAGGTCACGCCGTTTACCGTTACGCACGGTACACACAACATCGGCGTCCGGGGTGAGAATTTCGATGTTTTGTTCTCCGATCTGAACGGCGGTCTGACTTCCTACCGCTATGCCGGCAAGGAGATGATTCAGGAGATTCCCCGTCCCAACTTCTGGCGCGCTCCCACCGACAACGACTGCGGCAACAACATGGGCGGCGTTCGCGGTCAGTGGAAGCTGGCAAGTCTGTACGCTACCGCCAAGGGCATCGGCAAGGAGATCCCGTCTGTTCATGGCGGCACCATCCTCCAGAACCCCACCTGCGAGGTGGAAGCCGACAGCGTGGTCGTGACCTATCTCTATAACCTCCAGACCAGCCCCGCAGCAGAGTGCAGCCTGCAGTACCGTGTGTTCGGTGATGGCCGCATCCAGACCACCCTGCACTATGACCCGGTGGAAGGACTTGCAGCAATGCCGGAGTTCGGTGTGCTGTTCAAGATCGACGCCGATTACGACACGGTGGAGTGGTACGGAAACGGCCCTGCGGAGACCTACTGGGATCGTCAGCATGGTGCAAAGCTGGGCATTTACCAGAACAAGGTCGCAGACAACATGGCGCAGTACCTTGTGCCGCAGGAGTGCGGTGCAAAGACCGCTGTGCGCTGGGCAAAGGTAGTGGACCGCAAGGGTCGCGGGCTGCTGTTTACCGCAGATGCCGCAAAGCCCATGTTCTTCTCTGCGCTGCCCTACACTCCCCATGAAATGGAGAGTGCCAAGCATCCCTACGAGCTGCCCCCGGTCCATTACACGGTGATTCGTGCCATCGGCGAGCAGATGGGCGTCGGCGGCGATGACAGCTGGGGTGCCAATGTCCACCCGGAGTATATTCCTGATGTGACTAAGCCTGTGGAGTTCACCTTTACGTTCCGTGGCATCTGACCCTCGTTATTAAGACACCTTCGCGTTGAGATAAGGACATCCCTGCATGAGATTCCTATCAAAAGCGAGGGTGTCTTTTTTGGTATCACAAAATCTCAATTCCTGACACCACTATTTATAAGTAGTGCTTCACTCTATATAAGTAGCGTTGCTATGTCAAAATAACCGTATTCCGCTTTTGTTTAGAGCATTTCTTTGAATGGTTCTTCAAACTTTCTTTAACGTATTGAAGTATACAAATTTTTAGGATATAATCAGCACATTCCCCAAAAGCTATATAGAATTACACAAAAATTTGATAGGAGGCGTACACACATACGTTGTTTCAGTTCAAGGTTTTTATTAGCAAAACCTGCAGGCTGCAAAGTCGCTGGTTGTGCTCATCCGCACCCCTTTGCACAGGTTCATCGGCTGATGATACATCGCCTACAACGGCAAGTGCAGAAAAGACGCACTTCCGATGAAATTCTGATATTCGCAGGTATTCCTCCCATATACACAAGGGGCAGCTCTGGTAACAGAGCTGCCCCTTGTGTTCGTTTATGAAAAGGAGAACTTAGATCTCATACCACTTGATCTCGTTGGCATCCAAATGCAGAGCAAAGCTGCTGCCGTCTGTGGTGTAAACGGTGGTGTCCTGCGGCTCGTAGGTGTTGTTCACCACGCAGTACTTGCCGTTTTTGACGTAGGCGTGCACCTCCACGTTGTAGTTGGAGCTGAACCATGTATGCAGCTCTTCCTCACTGTGGGCGCTCCACAGGATAGCGCGGTAAAGGGTGCGGCTGTTGGCAAAACTGTAAGGCACACCGCTGATGTACACGGCACGACCCTTGCCGAAGTCGTGGGCGGCCATCTGCACTTCTTTGTTTCGCTGCACCAGCACCTCGGTGCCCTCGAGGGCGTAGATGTTCTTTTTGCCTTCGCCAAAGTCCACGGGTTGGTCGGCGTCCTGCAGGATAAAGTGGTCGGGGTGCTCCTCCCAGTTGTATTTGTCGTAGTTCAGGGTGAAGCCGTTTTCTTCCTCCACGCCCAGCACGCTGGCAAGCTGGAGAATGTGGCCCTGATACGGGTGACCGGAAGGCTCACCCACGCCGATAAAGCCGCCGCCGTTCCAGACGAACTTGCGGATAGCGGAGGAGATCTCCGGGTCTTCCCACCAGATGCCGCCGGTGTGTGCGGTGTCGGCATCGCCGACATTGATAATGACATCCAACGAATCCAGCAGATGCGGGTCGTTCTTGATATCCTCAAAGCTGATAAACTTCACATCAAAGGGCGCACCGGACAGCATCTCAATGACACCGGCATAGCTATAGTTCTGCTTGTAATAGAGGGCGTGATGCACCATGTGACAGCCCCAAGCCCGCATTTTACCCCAACAGTTCAGCACGGCCACTCGCTTGACACAGTAGGGTGTGGTGCCCTTGATGTTCTCGTACAGTTCGCGGAACTCGTTGCAGACGCTCTCCACGTAGTCCACGAACTCCGGGAACTGCAAGGCCAGTTTCAGATAGCCGCCATAGCCGATGCGGTCGATGGGCTTGCGCAGGATAGCGCGGCGGGCTGTAACCCAGTTCTCCTTGGCTTCCCGCACCGGGTCGCCGCCCTCGTGGAAGGTGTCGGGGAAGAAGTACGGCAGGAAACGGCCCTCGGTGTACTTCACGCCCTCAATGTCAGAGATCAGGCGCAGGGTGGAGCCGTTGCCCACGCTGCCTACTACAGCATCCAGTCCGATGGTCTTGAACTCCGGCATGAAAGGTTCGGTGCCGATCCAGTGATCGCCGAGGAACATCATGGCTTCGCACCCGCACGCGTGGGTGATGTCCACCATCTCCTTGGCAAGCTTTGCCACCTCGCGGCGCTGGAATGCCTGAAAATCCCGGAATTCCTTGCTGGGCACCCGGTACTGGTTGTTATAGTAGCCCTGATCGATGATGTACTCCGGGCGGAACTTGTAGCCCACCTCCTGCTCAAACTGGTTGAGGATATAAGGGCTGACCGAGGCAGAGTAGCCGTACCAGTCCACGAATTTCTCCCGCTTCAGCTCGTCGAAGATCAGGGTGAACTGGTGGAAGAAGGTGGTGTAGCGGATGACGTTAACATAGGGGTGCTCTGCAATGAACTTGCGCAGGCGCTCCATGGAATACTTGTGGGTCTTGGGCTGACGCACGTCAAAGGTGATCTGGTGCTCAAAATTCGTCCAGCCGTTGGTGGTAGCGTTGTACATATGCACCGGGTCCCAGATGAGGTAAGCCAGAAAACTGACGGTATACTCATGGAACGGTACGGCCTGTACGGTCACACTGCCGTCGGCGTAGCTCCACTGCTCCGGCGGCACGGGCTGACCGGTGGTTCGATCCATGACCTCCCACCAGCGGGTGATGTCGTCGTTGGTGTTCACCTGCATCAGCTCCGGGCTGATGCCCTTCATCAGCGGGATGGTCACGGTGTCGCCGGGTGCGGTGTAGAAGCCGGTCATGATGTAGCACTGCTGCACCTCGTCCGGGTTTGCTTTTGCCCATGCGTTATCCTTGCGGGTGGTATAGTAGGTGGAGTAGATCTTGGCGTCCGCATCCTTGAGCTGTTGCGGAAAGTCGGTGCCATCGCAGTCGCGGATGGCATCAGCACCCCACTTTTTTAAGATCTCCAGCGTTTCGGGCACAACGTCCAAGTCTGTTGGAATGGTCACGCGCCCGGACTTTCTTGTTTCATCCATAGGGATTCTCCTTTACCTCTCTCTTATCCTCAATCCTGATAGGTCGCATTGTAGATGGCCAGCACTGCCAGCAGCAGCGCTACGCCCACCAGCATGATGCCAAGCCCTGCCAGCTGTCCGGTCATTTTCCAGCCGGACACCACCAGCACCAGTGCCAGTACGAACAGCACCAGCATCAGGATCATGCGCAGGGCGGGATGGTTTTTCCAATATGCTTTCATCGTCTGTCACCTTAACCTTTCAGGCCGCCCACGGTCATGCCCTGCGTCAGCTGCCGCTGCACGCAGATGTACAAGATCAGGGTGGGCAGCATTACCAGCACAAGGCCTGCGTACATGGTGCCGTACTGGGCGGCGCTCTGCTGCGCCTGCATCAGGTTCAAAAGACCTACCGGCAGGGTGCGGGGTGCCTTGGTGGAGCTCATCAGGGTCATGGAGATGATATACTCGTTCCAGAAGGACAGGAAGTTGAACAGGATAATGGTGATGATGGAGGGCTTTGCCATGGGGAAGATGATGCGGGTCATGGTGGAAAAGTAGCTTGCACCGTCGATGTAGGCGGCCTCCTCAAAATCGTGGGGCAGGGTGGCAAAGTAGCCCGACAGCAGGTAGATGGTAAAGGGCAGCGCGGTGGCGGCGTATACCACCGCCAGCACCACCAGATTGTTCAGCAGAAAGCCGCTGCCAAAATGGCTTTTCAGCCACACATCGCCGTCCCGCAGCATCAGGAAGATGGGCACCACGATGTAGTTCACGTTGATGAACAAGCCCGCCATGAACAGGGTGTTCAGCACCTTGCACCCCTTGAAGTGAAAGCGGGACAGGCAGTAGGCGGCGGGCAGGGCAACGACCAGCAGCAGCGCCAGCGCCAGCGCGGTGACGATGACCGAGTTGAGCATATATTCGCCCATTTTCGCGCCGTTCCATGCGTTGACAAAGTTCTGCCAGTAGAACCCGGCGGGCAGTGCCCACGGGTTGCCGTAGAACTCTGCATTCTGCTTGATGGAGGCCATGAACACCCATGCCACCGGCACGATGATGGTAACGGCCAGCAGAACCAGCACAAAATAGATGAAAAACTTGTACAGACCTTCCGCAGAGCGGGAAGATTTTTCGGTGGTATTCTGCATCTTCTTCCCTCCTTAAAATTCCAGCGTATCGCGGTTGGTGACCTTGTTGACACAGGCGGACAGGGCAAACGAGAACAGGAAGATGACCACGCCGATGGCCATACTGTAACCATACAGGCCAGCGTCTTTCTGGCTGTACATATAGCTCAGCGCCACATCCGATGCGCCGTTGGGCCCGCCGCTGGTCATGGCCTTGACGAAGAGGAAGGCCATGTTGATGGTGGAGATGATAAAGAAGGTGAGGGTGGTGCGGATATTCGTCCAGATGAGGGGGATGGTGATCTGGAAGAACTGGGTCAGCCGCCCGGCACCGTCCAGATTGGCGCTCTCGTACAGGCTGATGGGCACGGCAGACATGGAGGCCATGTACATGACCATGTAGTAGCCGATGGCCTGCCACACCATGGCAATGATGATGGAGGGGATGACCAGTTTTTCGCCCTTCCACAGGATGGGGTCGCTCATGTTGCGGAACAGGCCGATGATGCTGTTCAGCATGCCGTTTTCCGGCTTATAGATGGCAGAGAAGATGCCGGAGATGACGACCACCGACAGGATGTTGGGGATGTAGAAGATGATGCGGAAAAAGTTCTGGCCTTTGATCTTCTCCCGGGTGAGGATGGCGGCAAATACCAGTGCAAAGGCGAAGGTGATCAGGGTGACCGTTACCACCAGCAGGATCATATTCTGCATGGAGCGGATGAACTGGGCGTCCCGCAGCAGATGCTGGAAGTTTTTAAGCCCCACAAAGGTCTCGTTGGGAGAATAGGCACCCCGCTCATACAAACTCATGCGGAACACGTTGAGGGTGGGCAGGATCATAAAGAGGAAAAACAGGATGGTAGCCGGTGCCACACAGAGGAATACGAACCGTTTGCGGCTTTTATCCGTTCTCATAGGGGATTGACCGCTCCTTTCTTGATGGTACTGTACAGCCCAAAAAAGCGGAGGCGGTAAAAACCGCCCCCGCTGGGCAGGGCTTAATTACTCGATGATGTTGGCGCGCATCTGGTCGCTGGCGGACTTGATGCCGTCGATCCACTGCTGCTCGGTCATGCTGCCGGACACCAGAGAGTTGACAGGGTCGAAGAACACGGTGCGCACTTCCACGCCGGGGATGGCGCTGAAGGCTGCAAAGTTGCCCATGGCGGCCTTTGCGCCGTTGTCGTAGATGGAGTAGAACATCTTGTTGTCGCCTTCCAGACTGTCGGCGATGCCCAGCACAGGCTGGATAGCGCCGCTCTCGGCAAACAGCTTGCAGGCTTCGTCGCTGTACAGGTAAGCCACGAACTGCTTGGCGGCATCCTGATGCTCGGCACCGGCGGGGATCCATGCCTGCTCGAACCAGGTGTAGCTGTAACCATCGCCGCCGGCCTTGACAGCGGGCAGGGCGGTCATGCCCCACTCAAAGCCGTCTGCACGGGGAGCCTCGGCCATCTCGCCCACGATCCAGGTGCCGTTGGGCATGAACAGGGCCTTGTTGTCCAGCACCAGCTGCTGGTTCTGGGTAAAGTCCTGATCGTTGGCCTGTGCGGGGGTGATGGGGTTGGTGTAGGAAGCCAGCTTTGCCACGATATCAAAGCAGGTCTTTGCCTCGGGGGTGTCCCAGATGCCCTCGGTGTAGTGGGTGGCCTTATTGAAGAACTCCGGGCCGCCGGCAGCGTACATCAGCGCATAGAAGAAGGCGTCGAAGTAGCCGGTGGTGGGGTAGGTGAACAGGTAGGTGCCCTCAGCGGCAGCCTTGTCGCCCAGTGCCCACATCTCGTCCCAGGTCTTGGGCACGTCCCAGCCCTTTTCCTTCAGGAAACCGGCGTTGTAGAACAGGCCGCAGGGGCTGTAGAACATGGGAGCCAGATAGGTTTTGCCGTCGCCGTAGGGGTTGGTCAGGGAGGTGTCGGTAAAGCCGCCAGCGATCTTCTCGCTCACCTTCTTGCTCTCGCCGGGCACGGTCATGCTCAGCACATCGGTGATGTCGGCGATCAGGTTGCCCTTAATGAACTGCTCGGTCAGGGCAGCTTCACGGCCGGTGGCCAGATGGACCACGTCGGGGTAGTCGCCGCCCTGCATGGAGGGACCGATGACGTCCTCCAGCTTTTTGTCGGTGGTCAGATCCACCTTGATGCCGGTCTGGGCGGTAAAGGCCTCGGCGACCTTCTTCCACATATCAGCGCCGTAGCCGGTCTCGATGGCGGCTACCTTGATGGTAACGTCTGCAGCCGCCGCTGCGGAAGAAGCGGCGGTGGAGGATGCCACGCTGGATGCGGTGGAGCTGGAAGAGCCGCCGCAGGCAGCCAGACCCAGTGCAGCGGCGCCAACGCCGGCCGCCTTCAGGAAATTACGACGAGAAATACGATTCATACTGTGTTGCCTCCATCATTTTGTTCCGTTCAAACACAGCCGGGCAAACAGGCTTTGCCCGAAGGACTGTGTGTTTTTCTGCCTCCAATATAAATTCTTTCGCTTCCTTGCTCAAGAGGTTTGTTGTTTCATTTTTTATAGATATTGCTTTCTGAAAAATTCTTTCAGCAAAAGTGCTAAAAATCTTTTAAAAGTTTCAGCATAATCCCCAGCCTGTAACTATTTTGACATATTCCGAAGAGACTTGAGAAACAAAAATATAAAAATCAGCCTAAAATCAGGGCTTGCATTTTTTCTTCATTGCCTCTATAATAAGAAAAAACGTACGAAGCAACGCATCGTTTTTAGGCTCGTATTTTCAGTATCTTGCTTTTATTTTTATGTTTTATGTTTTTTGCCTCAAAAGGAGCCATTTATGAGTACCGAGCGATTTGATATCCGCCATGCTCCCGCTCCACGGGAATCCTTCCGGCTGCTGTACATCAGCAAAAGCAAATTTGGCGGCGATTGGAACAGCACTGCCCACACCCACTCCTGCACGGAGCTGTTCTACTGCCTCAGCGGCGAGGGACAGTTCTACCTTGCCGGGCAGCTGTTCCCGGTAAAGCCGGACGATATGGTCATTGTGAACCCGCAGGTGGAGCATACCGAGCTTAGCCTGAACGCCTCGCCCTTGGAGTATATCGTGCTGGGCGTTGCCAGCATGGAGTTTTTGTTCAGCAAGGCGGATACGAACTACGCCATCTTCAATTGCCGGGAGAACCGGGAGCGGATGGTCACGTTGCTGCACATGCTGCTGGCCGAAGCAGACCGCAGTCTGGACGGCTGCGAAACGGTCTGTCAGGATCTGCTGGAGGTACTGCTGATCTGGCTGGTGCGCTGCACCACCATTTCGCTGCAGCTGGAGGAGGCTGCCCCGACCGAGAACCGGGAGTGCGCCGAGATCAAGCGGTATCTGGACACCAACTACCGCGAGGATATCTCGCTGGACCTGCTGGCAGAGCTTGCCCACCTGAACAAATACTATCTGGCCCACACCTTCCAGCGGGAGTACGGCATTTCCCCCATTACTTACCTGAACCGCCGCCGCATTGAGGAGAGCAAGCATATGCTGGGCAACACCGGTTACAGTCTGGCGCAGATCAGCGAGTTGATGGGCTTTTCCTCTCCCAGCTATTTTTCCCAATGCTTCCGCAAGGCGGAAGGCTTGACCCCCAACGAATACCGCCGTCAGGTGCGGCAGGGACAACGCCCTGCCCCGTCAAAACGGCATGAAGTATAACGAAAACGAGGAATTTATGATGAAATCCGTTACCCTTTCTCTGCTCCAGTCTGCTGCAAATGCCTTTGATTTTGGCGGGCCTGTGCTCTGCGATGCTCACCACTATGGTGAGGGGCATATCAACGACACCTTTGTGGTCTGGCGGGAAGATCATTCCAAACGCTTTATTTTGCAGCGCATCAACACAGATACCTTTACTAACCCGGTGGGCCTGATGGAGAATGTCTGCGGCGTGACCCGGCATTTGCGGGCGAAAATTCTTGCCGAGGGCGGCGACCCAGCACGGGAAACGCTGAATGTCATCCCAACTTTGTCGGGGTCGACTTGCTATCTGGATGCAGACGGCGGCGCATGGCGTGCCTACGACTTTGTAGAAGATACCATCTGTTTGCAGCAGGTCGGCAGCGAAACCGACTTCCGCACCGTGGCCGAGACACTGGGCAAATTCCAGAACCAGCTGGAGGATTACCCGGCCTCCACCCTCCACGAAACCATCGCCCGCTTCCACGACACGCCCAACCGCTATGCCAATTTTGAAAAAGCCCTCGCCGCCGATGCACTGGGCCGGGCAAAAAATATCACGCCGGAAATCGAATTTATCCATGCGAGGGAGCAGGACTGCCATGTCCTGCTGGATCAGCTGGCAGCTGGCGAAATTCCTCTGCGCGTCACCCACAATGACACCAAGATCAACAATGTCCTCATCGATGCCGCTACCGGAAAAGGCATCTGTGTCATTGACCTCGATACCGTGATGCCGGGACTTTCGGCCTACGACTTCGGCGATTCCATCCGCACCGGTGCCAACGACTGCGCTGAGGACGAACCTGACCAGAGCAAAGTCCATTTTGACCTGCATCTGTACGAAGTGTTCGCCAAAGGGTATCTCTCCACTGCCGGGGCATCCATGAGCATGGCAGAAAAAAAGAGCCTTGCATGGGGTGCAAGGCTCATGACGCTGGAAT
This sequence comes from Faecalibacterium sp. OM04-11BH, assembly GCF_003482185.1. Classification (NCBI taxonomy): domain Bacteria; kingdom Bacillati; phylum Bacillota; class Clostridia; order Eubacteriales; family Oscillospiraceae; genus Faecalibacterium; species Faecalibacterium sp. OM04-11BH. The sequence goes on along the minus strand of NZ_QULS01000015.1, from coordinate 11,520 downwards.
GCGGCATCCGTTTTCTGACTGACTATCTGGAGGGCGACCATTATTTCCATATTGCTCGCCCGAATCACAACCTCGACCGCGCCCGCACCCAGTTCACACTGGTGCGGCAGATGGAAGAGGTTTTCGATCAGATGCTGGAAATCGTCTGCCCGGACAATCACTGATTTCGCAATCTCCTCCATTCGGATACAGCAAGAAGCATGGACGCTCTCCTTTTCGGGGGCGTCCATGCTTCTTTTTACAGCTTATCGCTATCGTCTGTGGCTTTTTGCAGGGTGCGTCCGGGTGGATGCACCCTGTTTTTTACTATGCTTCATCGTTTTCTGCGCGCAGCATCCGGTATCCGACACCAACATGGGTCTGAATCAGATGCGGCGCATCCGGGTATCGTTCCAATTTTTTGCGCAGGGATGCCATATAAACACGCAAGGAGGCAATGTCATTTTCCTGCGTACTGCCCCATACTTTTTGCGTGAGGGAGGTATGCGTCAGCACTTTGCCCACATTATGCGCCAGCACACACAGCAGCTTGTACTCGATGGGGGTCAAATGCAATTCATTCTCGCTCAGCCAGACGCAGCCTGCCGAGAAGTCGATCTTCAAAGGACCATTGACAAAAACCGGACTGTTTATGCCGTCAGAAGCCAGCAGATTCAATCGGCGCTGCGTTACACGCAGTCTTGCCAGCAGCTCGTCCACGGAAAACGGCTTTGTCAGATAATCGTCTGCGCCGTTGTCCAGTGCCTCGATCTTATCAGAATCTTCGCTCCGGGCACTCAGGACGATGATGGGCAGGTTCGACCATGTGCGGACGCTGCGGATGACCTCGATGCCGTCTATATCGGGCAACCCAAGATCCAGCAGCATGATGTCCGGATTGTGGCTGGTAGTCATCATGATCGCCGTTTCCCCATTGGAAGCAGTCAGATATTTATAGCCGTGGGTTTTCAGGGTCGTTGTGATCAGACACCGTACAGGAACATCATCCTCTACGACCAGAATGGACGGCTTATTCATGAATGTTCACCTCGCTTTGCGGCAATGCAAAGGAAAAGACACTGCCATTTGGAATGTTGTCACGCAGGGTCAATGTTCCGCCGTGAGCCGTCAGGATCGCACGGCAGAGGGGCAAGCCCAGTCCAAGGCTGCGGTGGCTGTCTGCGATGCGGCTCTGCCCGGTATAAAACATCTCGAACACCTGTGCTTTTGCGTGATCCGGAATGCCGGGACCGTTATCTGCAACTTCCACTACGACCTGATGGTCTTTCCGGTAAGCCGAAATCTGAATAACCGAGCCCACGGGGGTGTATTTGATGGCGTTATCCACCAGATTGACAACGACCTGCATGATCAGCCGTGCATCCACATTGACCAAGAGAATCTCGTCCCCATACTGTGTTGTGATGGTGTGTTCGCAGCTTTTCCGGTTGACATGATGCAGTGCTTCTTCGATCATTTCGTCCATCAGCTGCGGTGAGATCTGCAGATTCATCCGCCCATCCTCAATGCGGGTGATGGAAAGCAGATTTTCCACCAGACCGATCAGCCATTGCGCATCGTCAAAAATATCGGTGCAGATCTTGTTCCGGGTCTCTGTATCCAGCGTTTCTCCGTTGGAAAGCAGATTGCTGGCATTGCCGGAAATGGAGGTCAGCGGGGTGCGCAGGTCATGAGAGATCGTGCGCAGCAGGTTTGCCCGCAGCTCTTCATTCCTTGCCTGCAATGCAGCTTGCTCTTTTTCCAGCGCATTTCTGCGGTTTTCGATGGCCAGCGCACCTTCACCCAGAATGGAAAGCAGCACACTGTTTTCAAAGGCATCCAGCGGTTTTTCGGACAGATCGATCCCGATCACTCCAAACACGCCGCCTCCGGTCCGAAGCGCAAGATAAAGCCCCTTTGCATCCGGGTAGCTATCCGTGCCTGCGCCGGAACGCTTTTTGTTGGCAAACGTCCAGTTTGCTGCATCACGTTCTTCCGGTGCAGAAAAGATGTTACACGGCACTTCCCCATCAATCCCAAAAACCTGTTCTGACCCAAGATCTCCGTTTTGTTCCGGGTAAACGATCAGGCTCCGGTTCAGCAGCTTCATCAACTGGGACGCTGTCTGAGAGAGGATTTCTTCCTCGCTTTTTGCTCTCTGTAAAAGCTGATTTGTATCAAACAGTACCTTTGTCCGGAATGCTGCCTGCGCAGACATTTTTGCATGGTCTTTCAGCCGTGTTGTCAACGCACAGGTAATGATTGCAGAGGTCAGCATCAGGGCAAATGTGACCTGATAACCGGGGTCATACGCATGGAATGTCAGGCGCGGTTCCGTCAGAAAAAAATTGTACAGCGCAACACCGGCAACAGAGCCCAGCACACCGCAGGTGTAGCCGCTGGTACACAATGCGGTGAACAGCACCCCCAGCATATAGAGCATAATAATATTATAGCGTGCAAAGTCCAGTTGTAAGAAAAAGAAGCCGATGAGCGTGATGCAGCTCAGGATGCCTGCGGTGATCAGCAGATCACGGACAGACGGCAGAAGCGGACGGGTGAACAGCTTCCGTCCTGAACCGTAGCCGTTCTCTGCAGAAGCATCCGGGATGATATAAATATCCAGATTAGGCGCAGTCATCGTCAATTTTTCAGTCAGTGACGGTCCACTCCAGAAATGGCGGCGATGTACGCTGGAGCGCCCCAGTACGATTTTTGTAATGCCGGAGATGCGGGCAAACTCTGCGATCTGCTGCGGAATGTCATCCCCATAGATCGTAGAAATGTCGGCACCTGCCTGCTCTGCCATACGAATGTGCTGCTGCAAACGCCGACGATCTTCTTTTCCCATCTGATCCGAATCAGGAGTCCGGACATACAGAGCTGTAAAGGTCCCTCCGAACGCCTTTGCCATCGTTGCTGCCGTCCGCACGATTTTTGCATTGGAGGGAGAGGACGACAGACACGCCAGAATATGTTCAGTGGGTGGGTCGTTCTGATTCATAAAGATCACCTGCCTTGCCCACAGTATAGCACAATTTGATGGTCACGACCACCAGCCACGTCTTTTTCCTTCTTGTCGAAGGATCTCCTTCCGCATGTGATCCAGCGCATCTGCTGCTCGGAAACCACTCAACATGACTCCAAGAACCATCAGCAACAAAACGACATCCATACGATCCGTCCTATCTTTTCAGAGCCGGAAACACTTCTGGATCGATGCGTATTTTCCCAAAACCAGCATACTTTCATCCCGGCACAGCTGCGTATCCGGCGTGATGCTCATATCGAGCTTTCCGTCTTTTTTCAGTGCAAGAATGTTGATGTTATACTTTTTTCGGATATTGATTTCACCGATCGTGCGATCCATCCATTCCGGCGGAATAGTCACTTCCATGATGGCGTGGTCGTCCTGCAGCTCGATGTAATCCAGAATGTGTTCGGAGCTGTATCGGATCGCTGCCCACTTTGCCAGCTGCTTTTCCGGGTAGACCACTTCATCCGCACCGTTGCGCAGCAGGAACTTGGCTTGTACATCCCGCTCTGCACGCGAGACCACAAGCTTTGCCCCCAATTCTTTGAGCAGTGATGTTGTTTCCAGTGAGCTTTGGAAATTGCCGCCGATGGTTACGATACACACATCAAAATTGCCTACACCAAGGGAGCGCAGAAAGTATTCGCTGGTGCTGTCACCGATCTGTGCATTCGTCACATAGGAAAGCACGGCGTTCACACGGTCCTCATTGCTGTCGATCGCCATGACCTGATGACCCAGCTCATTCAGTTCCTGCGCAATATGGCGGCCAAAACGGCCAAGCCCGATCAAAAGAATTGATTTCATACCTGTCTCCTTTATCCGATTGCAATTTTCTCCTGCGGCAGACGAGAGTGGGCAGGGCTGCTGCCAAATGCCGCATAGATCAACGTCAATCCGCCAACACGTCCCAAAAACATCAGTGCGATCAGCACCCCCTGCGAAAGGATGCCCAACTGCGGCGTGATACCCAATGTCAGACCTACCGTTGCCACAGCCGAAGCAGTCTCATACAGACAGACCGACATCGGCAGCTGCTCTGCCGTAGCAATGACAAAGGCTCCGAGGAAGAACAGCGTCAAATACATCCCTGCAATCGTGGCAGCATTCTTGACCGCAGAACTATCTATGCGCCGCCCGAAAAATTCCGCATCTTCTCTGCGGCGGAAGGTCGCCCACATATTGGCCAGCAGAACGGCAAATGTTGTGGTTTTCATGCCGCCTGCCGTGGAGCCGGGCGAACCGCCCAACAGCATCAGAACCACCATCAATGCCTGTGAAGTGCTGCCCATCGCAGCAAGATCGGCGGTGTTAAAGCCGGCAGTACGGGGGGTAACGGATTGGAACATCGACAATAAAATGCGCTGCCGGGCAGAGCCTGCCGTGAACTCGAAGCAATAAAAGTACAGCGACGGCATTACCAGAAGAAACGCCGTTGTGACAAGGATCACCTTGCTCTGCATCCGATAGCGGTGAAAGTCAAGGCGGTATGTACAAATGTCCTCCCATGTCAGAAAGCCAAGGCCGCCAAAAACAATCAGGGCCGCGATCACTGTGGTAAGCAATGGGTCACCTGCATACCGTGTCAGCGAAACAAATTTTGCACCCTCTGTTCCCAGCAGGTCAAAGCCGGCATTGCAGAACGCCGAAATGGAATGAAACAGTGCATACCAGATCCCGCGTAAACCATAATCGGCGCAAAATGTCGGCAGCAGCAGTGCAGCACCGGCCAATTCAAACAGGGCGGTGATTCGCAGAATAAAGCCTGTCAGCCGCACGATGCCGCCCATCTGCGGGGCAGCGGTGGCTTCCTGCATCGTGCTGCGCTGCTTGAGGGAGATCTTTCGCCCGGAAAGCAGCGCAAAGGCAGCGCCTACCGTAATGACGCCCAATCCTCCGATCTGGATCAGAAGAAGGATCACACTCTGCCCGAATGCCGACCAGTAGCTGCCGGTATCCTGTACCACAAGGCCGGTCACGCAAAGGGCAGAGGTGGAAGTAAACAGCGCCTCATGGAACGGTGTAACGCACCGCTGCTGTGCAGCGATCGGGAGCATCAGAAGCAATGCGCCCACCAGATCAACTGCCGCAAAACCTGCAATAATGACCTGAAAAGAAGAAAAACGGTGCTGCCTGTAACGAGGATATTGAATCATAAAAGCTCCTTTACCTATCCGTGTGCATAAAGATTAGCATGGAATAGATAAAAGAGTCGTAAAGAAAATTGTAGAAGTATAAAGATTCCATTAAAATTGATCGGGCAACACCAAATAACAAATGCTGGACATCACCAGCTCAAAAAACGGTAATGTCCAGCATTCATTTAGATTTCTAGTCTATGGCTCCCGGCCACATTCTTCAAATATTCCTCCGGGTCACCGTTCAGAATCAAATCCGCATAGCCCAGTGGGTCATTGTAGATGAGATAGTCTAACTCCGACCTCTGCGCCATGGTCACATCCAACGCATCCTCGACCCCGGTACAGTCGATGGAGATCATTCTCCCATCCCGGAGCAGCAGTTCCACGCACCCGGTGTCCATATTGAAATGACGAGCTCTTGCATCGTACTTCACATTCATGTCCTCCTGAAATCATGTTGTAGCTTATATCGACCAATCTATGATTTCGGATTTCATCTTCCACGGACACCTGCATGGAACTTGTCGGGGCAAAGCTCCTCCATCTGCTAACGCAGACCGTTCCGTCGCTTAAAAGCCCCACTGGGGCTTTCATTGCTTCGTAAACGCTAATTTTCCGAAGAAAACAAATAATCCGAACCCATCTCCTATCGGAAAACAAGTTCGGATTATTTTTGTTTGGTCCGAGTGGCGAGAATCGAACTCACGGCCTCTTGAACCCCATTGTGCTTCTCTCAAAAACGCAATGGACACTCCGATACCACTTGTACGCAGTATCATCAAATTTCAAAATTATTTTATCATTCTGTTTCGTTAGATGTCAAGATGTTTCGTTTCTTTTGTGGTCAAATTGTGGTCAACCGACCCTGACAAATGACCATTCTCCCCTACTAAGTTACATGGCGCAATTCCGATTTTCAAAAATCGAGATTGCGCTTTTTTGTTTGCACGAATTATCTATAAGGAGGATTTGTCAACCATGTCAATGAAACATCGTCATTTTTTCATCCTTGACAGAACTGTATGACGCTCGACTACTTCTATGGACAGGCCGGAAAACTTTTTTCGTTCTATCGCATCCCCAAAGCACTGTTTCAGGAGCAGCGGTTTCAAAATCTGTCAACCGATGCCAAAACACTCTACGGCATCCTGCTTGACCGCATGAGCCTTTCTGTTAAAAATGAATGGTTCGACAAGCAAGGCCGGGTGTTCATCATTTTCACGATCGAGGATGTCAAGAGGGCTTTGTGTTGCGCAGACAACAAAGCGACCAAGCTACTCCGGGAACTTGAAAATTTTGGTTTAATTGAACGAAAACGCCGTGGACTGGGCAAACCGAGTTTGGTGTATGTGAAAAACTTTTCGTCAGACCTTTCAAATGAGCGTGTCCAGAATCGTGAAAATCACGAATCTGGAAGTCCTAAAAACGCTTGTCAAGACCCGCCCAAATCACGATGTAATAAGAATAAAAAGAGTAAGACAGAGCGGAATAATACGAATCCTATCCTTTCCGATGAATTGGAGAAAATGAAGAATCGTAAACTGCTCGAAGAATATTTTTCACGTTCTTTGGAGGTAGAACTTCTTCTCCGGCTTTACCCGGATGATGAAGATACCATCTATCAGATCGTAGATTTGCTGGTGGACACCTGTGACAGCAAGCGTAAACTCATAAGAATCGCTGGCGATGATAAGCCCGCCGAAGTTGTGCTCAGTCGGCTAAAAAAGTTGAATGCAGACCACATCCGCTTCGTACTGGACTGTCTGGCAGCGAACACTTCCCCGATACGGAATATGAAGCAGTACCTTCTGGCCGCACTATTCAATGCTCCAACCACAATACAGCTCTATTATCAAAACAAAGTCAACCATGATTTAGCAGCTCGGAGGTGATGAAAATTTCCAAAAAGGCAACAACGATAGCCGTTATCAACCAGAAAGGCGGCACGGGCAAAACCACCACCTGTGAAAATTTGGGCGTAGGGCTTGCAATGGAGGGCAAGAAAGTTCTGCTTGTGGACGCTGACCCACAGGGTTCGCTTACTGTCAGTATGGGCTGGCAAGACCCGGATGCACTGCCCACTACACTCTCCACTCTTATGCAGAAAGCCATGAACGACCAGTGTATTCCACCCGGCGAAGGGATTCTGCACCATGCGGAGGGCGTTGACCTTATCCCGGCCAACATCGAACTGGCCGGACTGGAAGTGGCTCTGGTGAATACCATGAGCCGGGAGAAAGTGATGAAACAGGTGTTGGAAAGCGCAAAACGCGAGTACGACTATATTCTGATTGACTGCACTCCCTCTCTCGGTATGCTGACGGTCAATGCGCTGGCAGCGGCAGATTCCGCACTGATTCCGGTGCAAGCACAATATCTTTCGGCAAAAGGGCTGGAGCAGTTGCTTCAAACCGTGCAGAAAGTAAGGCGGCAGATAAACCCGAAACTGAAAATTGAGGGCATCCTGCTCACCATGACGGACAGCCGCACCATCTATGGGCAGCAAATCAGCAATCTGATTCGGCAAGCCTACGGAAAGCATTTGAAAGTGTTCGACCAGACAATTCCCCGTTCTGTCCGCGCTGCCGAAACCAGCACGACCGGAAAAAGCATTTTCCAGTATGACCCGAAAGGCAAAGTGGCAGAAGCCTATCATTCCATCGCAAAGGGGGTGTTGGCCGATGCCGAAAAACGGCTTAAACGTCAGTTTGAACAGCTACGATGATATTTTTTCCACCGAAGAAACGCGGCAGGAAGAACAGCGCGAACAGGTACAGCAAATTCCCATTGATGAGTTGTATCCGTTCAAAGACCATCCCTTTAAGGTGCTTGATGATGAAGCTATGCAGCGCACAGTAGAAAGCATAAAGCAGTTGGGTGTCACAAATCCGCTGATTGCTCGTCCGCGCCCGGATGGTGGCTACGAAATCATTTCCGGCCATCGCCGCCAACACGCTGCACAGCTTGCTAGACTGAAAACCCTGCCGGTTATCGTCCGTGATATGTCGGACGATGCCGCCGTTCTGCTCATGGTTGATTCCAATCTTCAGCGCGAACAGATTTTGCCGAGTGAGCGGGCATTTGCCTATAAGATGAAACTGGATGCACTGAAAAGGCAAGGTGCTAGGTCAGATTTAACTTCATCCCAAGTTGGGATGAAGTTGCAAGCACTTGATATTGTTGGACAAGAAGCTGGTGATAGCCGCAACCAAGTACACCGTTTTATCCGCTTAACCAATCTTATCCCGGAACTGCTGGACATGGTAGACGAAAAGAAAATCTCATTTAACCCTGCGGTGGAACTCTCTTATCTTGATGAAAGCCAGCAGCGAGATTTTCTTGAAGCTATGGCTGACACGCAAAACGCCCCATCGCTTTCACAGGCGCAACGGCTCAAAAAGCTGGCGCAGGAAGGTCATTTCTCGTATGACGTTGCCTTTGCCGTGATGGGTGAACCGAAAAAGGACGAATTGGACAAAGTTGTTATCAAAAACGATACCCTGCGGAAATATTTTCCCGAAAGCTCTACTCCGAGAGAGATGGAAGAAAAAATCATTGGGCTTTTGGAAGAAAGTAAAACCGAAAAAGTTGTATTCAGGAGCGATTCTATCAAAAAATATTTTCCGAGCAACTATTCGTCAGAACAAATCGAAAATTCAATTCTCAAGATGCTCGACCAGCGCATGAAAAAGCGCAAGCATGAAGCTGAACGCTGACGATCAGATAAAACGCAAGACCCACTTTGGGTCTTTTTCTTTTGCAAACATGGAGGAAAAAGCCTATGAACAACACCGCTACTCGTATGATTCGTTCCGAGGAGATCACCATTGATATGCGCATCTGCACCATTCTGGCAGGTGGCAAGAAGCCCGGTGAAGTCTACTTTGCCGCCATTGCGCCGGATATGGAACTGACTGTTATTACTCTGGATGAAGCCCCTGACATTCTGCCCTGCTTCGATGAAAGCGATGCCAGCATCCATCTTCCCGACACTTCGCTGCTGCTCTGCTACAATCCGGCACAGGTTCTGAAGATGGCGGGCAAGCGTTACCTGACTGGCCCGGTCATTCTGGTACGCACCAACATGGACGGGAACTTCATTTCGCTTACCATTGATGACGTGTACCGTTTCCAGAAGTTTCTGGCGAGCCACAGCGTCACACTCATGGCAGACGATCAGAAGCTGCCCTGCATTTGCATCGTCTGAGGTGTGTTATGCTGAATTTTTTCATCGGTTTCGCATTTTTTGAGTTCGGCGCACTCTGCGGCTTCTTCGTGGCTGCGCTGATGCAGGCGGCAAGGGATGGTGGTGAAATTGCAGGAAGAAGTCGAACAGAAAACATTCAATATTGTAGTGTCTACTACAAAGCTGACAGCCCGAACGATTCTGAATGCCGGAAGAACTGCTATTCAGCAGTATCAGGCAAAGATGGCTGGTGGCAAGCAGAGCGTCCGAATGCTTCTGCGGCAAAATCGGGGTGTTTCCAGCGTGGAAATCGACAAAACCAATATTAAAGGCTTTGAGCGGTACGCAAAAAAGTATGGCATCGACTATGCCATCCGTAAGGACAGCTCCGAAGTGCCGCCCCGGTATCTGGTCTTTTTCAAAGCCCCGGATGTGGAAGCGTTCAATGCCGCTTTCAAAGAATATTCGGTATCCCTGCTGAGCAAAACCAAGCGTCCCTCTGTGCTGGCAAAGCTGCACAAACTGGTGCAGGCCGCAGCAGAACTTCCCGGCAAGGTGCGCCGCAAGGAACAGGAGCGTGGACTGTGACCACGAAAAAGCTGACAAAACTGCTTGCGCTGTATCTGCCGTATATCCTGCTGGGGCTGGTGGCAACGAACCTTGGTGAAGCGTGGCGGCTGGCCGAGGGCAAAGAGTTGGGCGAACACATCATGTCTATGATGGGAACTTTCCCGGTGGCATTTGCGAATCCTCTGCCCAGTCTGCATCCGCTGGATTTGCTTATTGGCTTTTCCTGCGGCACAGGGCTACGGCTTGCCGTATATTTGCGGAGCAAAAATGCAAAGAAGTACCGTCATGGCATGGAGTACGGCTCTGCCCGGTGGGGCAATGCGAAAGACATTGAACCATTCATGGCTCCCAAGTTTTCCGACAACATCATTTTAACCAAGACAGAGCGGTTAATGATGAGCAATCGTCCACCTGACCCCAAGAACGCCCGGAACAAAAACGTGCTGGTGGTCGGCGGCTCCGGCTCTGGCAAAACGAGATTTTGGCTGAAACCGAACCTCCTGCAATGCCATAGTTCCTATGTCGTAACCGATCCGAAAGGTACAATCGTGCTTGAATGTGGGCAGGCCATGCTGAAAAATGGTTATAAGGTAAAAGTTCTGAACACCATCAACTTCAAAAAGTCCATGCACTACAACCCGTTCAGCTACGTCCACAGCGAAAAAGACATTCTGAAATTGGTCACTACCCTTATGACCAACACCAAGGGCGAAGGCAGCGGCGGAGACCCATTCTGGGAAAAATCGGAACGTCTTTTGCTGACTGCGCTTATCGCCTATCTGCATTATGAAGCCCCGGTAGAGGAACAGAACTTTGCTACCCTGCTGGAAATGCTCAACACCATGCAGGTGATGGAGGACGATGAAGAATACCAGAACCCGGTTGATCTGCTCTTTGAGGATTTGGCAAAGACAAAACCGAACAGTTTTGCTGGGCGGCAGTACAAACTTTACAAGCTGGCTGCCGGTGATATATGCTCTAAGTGACTTCTTAATCATGATTTTGTCATGGTTAGTGAAGCAATCACTTAGAGCATTTTTGTTTCAGGAGGTACAGCTATGAGAAACGAAAAAATCACCCCACTGTACGAGCGCCTGAGCCGGGACGACGAGTTACAGGGTGAGAGCAACTCCATATCCAACCAAAAGCAGATGTTAGAGGATTTTGCTCGCCGGAATGGGCTGCCAAACCCTACGCACTTTACCGATGATGGTATCTCAGGCACCCGTTTTGACCGCCCCGGATTTTTGGCGATGATGGAGGAAGTGGAGGCAGGGCGTGTAGAGGCAATCGTCATCAAGGACATGAGCCGGTTAGGGCGCGACTATCTAAAGGTCGGTCAGGTCATGGAGGTTTTGCGGCAGCGCGGCGTCCGGTTAATTGCCATCAACGATGGCGTGGACAGTCTGAAAGGCGACGATGATTTTACGCCCTTCCGCAATATCATGAATGAGTTTTACGCCCGCGACACCAGCCGGAAAATCCGCTCTGTGTTTAAGTCAAAAGGCATGAGCGGTAAGCACCTGACAGGCACCGTGATTTACGGCTACTTATGGGACGAAAAACGGAAGCATTGGCTGGTAGATGAGGAAGCTGCCGAAGTGGTACGC